>DATIBL010000001.1:0-6757 GCA_035457505.1 Minisyncoccota bacterium
GCTGCCTTCGGTCCGTTCGCACGCGTGGTGCGGGAGGTATCGATAAGTTTCGTGAGGAGAGAGATCACGATCGGTTCAAGGGGCGAGCGCGCAGATGCCGACATGGCAGAAAGAATGTCTCGCATCGCGAGTGCGCGGATCTCGCGGATGGCGTGCATACCATAGCGCTTCAGGAGCGGCGTGCCTGCTTCATAGAGGATCCGGTCGGTCTGCGGAAGCGCGGGTATGATCGCTCTGGCATCCTCAAGCGCCGAATTGAATGCGAGCTGGAGGTATCGCGTCTTTCGATTCAAGCGAGACGTTGGGCGGCCATGCATAAGTTCAGTATAGCATTTGCGACTTTGCCCGAATATTTCTTTTTTCACGTTTGTCCACTATCATAACCGTATGGAAAGCGAGTACGGAGCAGGGGTAAAAGATGCACCGAAGAAGGATGATGAACTGATCGCGCATTTGCGCTGGCTCCTGATTCCGCTTGCGCTCTTGGTCGTGGTCTATCTCGGTGTTCAGGGGTTCTATGCGCGGACACTTCACTCAGTGGGATTATTGCCGGGAAAGCCGGTCATCCTTCCGTCTGCGGCAGAAGATGCGAAGCGGCTGGATATCCGGAACTTTGACCTTGCTGCATACCTCGGGAAGACGGAATATCGGGACTGTATCTACGAGTATCCCGACGCTCCGCCGGTCGTCATCGAACAAGAAGGAATCGGGATATTCTATACAGACCTCACCGGTGATGGCCGCGAAGAAGCGGTCGTGAGCGGATGGAGCTGCTGGTCTGGAACAGGAGGTCCGGATGTCCGAGGAGTCTTTATGCTCTCTGCAACGGGAACCCCGGAGCGGCTCCCGATCGAGGATCACCGATACATTGTCGATGGGGTCAATTATTCGGATGGATTCGCCGGGCACCAGCGACTCCGCGTGCGCGACGGGAGACTCATCGAGATCGTGCCCGTCTACCGGAGGGGGGACGGGAATTGTTGCCCCGAAGGGGGAAGCCGCACATTCGTCTATCGCTGGGACGGAAGCATGTTTGTGGTGCAGAGCGTCGAGATCGAGCGTCCGCCGGCATCGACATTGTAGCGCTCTCCAGGTAGGCTCCACGCATGACCACGCTGTTTATTGTCTCAACTCCGATAGGGAATCTCGAAGACATCACGCTCCGGGCTCTTCGCGCGCTCAAAGAAGTCGACCTGATCCTCTGCGAAGACACACGTGAAACCGCGAAGCTCTTGGCACGGTACGAGATCGCAAAACCGACAATGTCGTATCACGCCCAGTCGAAACTCGCGAAGGTCGAGAAGATCTTTGCACTGCTCGAGGGAGGGAAGAATCTTGCGCTTGTCTCCGATGCCGGAACGCCGACAATCTCCGATCCCGGGTGTCTGCTCGTCGACCAGGTCCGCGCGCATTTCGGCGATCGCGTGGCGATCGTTCCGATCCCGGGACCCTCGGCGGTCCTTTCGGCACTTTCTGCGTCGGGTTTCCCATCGTCGGAATTTCTGTTTCTTGGGTTCCTTCCGCACAAGAAGGGGAGAGAAACCCTCTTCAAAGAGATCGCAAGCGCGAAACGCACCGTCGTGTTTTATGAGTCGCCGCATCGCATCGCGAAAGCGCTCGCATCGCTTGCGGAACATCTCGAGCCCGAGCGCCGCATCATGGTGTCGCGCGAGATCACAAAGATCCACGAAGAGCACGTGCGCGGAACGCTTGCAGAGGTGGTCGGATATTTTGCTGCGCATCCCGATCACATTCGCGGAGAGTTTGTCGTGGTGGTCGAGGGAAGGTGATGTCCAGATACGTGCCTATTCCGCATCCTCGCTCGACGTAGAATGTGCACGAACCAGAAGCGCCCATACAACGTCATCGCTCGGACGGAATATCCACGCAGACGTGCCTATTCCGCATCCTCGCTCGACGTTGTAGACTCCTAGGATGGAAATGTTGAAGAGAAATATCGAGATCCCGCCGGTCGACGAAGACGCGGTAAACGAAGTACCGATCGAAGAAGTCCAACTTGAGACCGGAACCAACTCCGAAGAATCTGCCCATCTTCGGGCTGTTGAGCTCGCCGACGCGGGGGGGTATGCAAATGCGCTCGAGCGTCTCAAGGACGAAGGTCTGCTTTCAGGCGAGGTCGGCAGAATTCAGGAAACATGCCGCGAAGCGCTGGAGGACGCCGTCTGGATGACGGAGGCGGATTGGGAAATGCTCGCTGTACTTCATTGCTTCGACGAAAAGACTGCGCTCCACTGCGTGAATACTTACAGAATCGCAAAGGCAAAGATCGAGGAGATCACCCTTTCCGGACATCACATGAGCGAGCTGGTCGGGCGAGAAGGTGTCACTCTTGAGCAGTTCTATCGCGCCTGTTTGTTCCACGATATCGGGAAATGCTGCATTCCGCGCGCGACGCTCAATAACACGCTGCATGATGCTGACTGGGATGAACACCTCTGCGAAGAAGTTTTGGAAAATAAAAACGCAACGCTCATTGAGAAAATGCGCGCACGACTCGGCGATCTTCCTCCCATCGAAGAAGGCCGCGAGGGACTTTTGGCATATCTCAAGGATCACCATGAGCGCGCAATGCATTTTGTGCCGCTTGCGTCGGTTGTCGGTGAAGAAGAGTTGGCGCGCATCGTGGAAACATTTCCCGATATCGATCCCCGCGAGCACACGCTCGCCGATGTGATCGCGAAGCACGAGCATGTCTCAGGAGAAATTCTCACCGCCGTCGGTCTCGATGTTGAAGGAGAGCTGGCATCGCAGCACCACAATTATGATCACGCACCGCTCAAATATCCCATGTCGGGAATGACCCTTAGCCTGTCCGCCAAATGGGAAGAACTCTTGAAGCTCGCCGATATGACGCAGGCGCTCTCTTCTCGACGAGCGTACAAAGAAGGCTGGAGTATCCCGATCGTCTGCGAGAAGCTGATCGAGGAGGTCAAACGCGGCGATGTGACCAACATTCTTGCCGCGCTGTGGATCAAAAATGAATTTTCCCACATGGATGCGAGCGAATATGGAGAAGAAGATCTTGCTGCGCTCGGTCGCGTTCAGCAGTTTCTTGACGTCATGGAGCCGCTTCTCGAAGAGGCCGCAAAGGAGATCGAGCAAGAAGATGCTTCAATGGCATCGCTTGCGGCGCACGATGAAGCGGTCCCTGCGTAAGCGTTCTCCTATTGAGTCATTCACGAGTCGGCTCGCCATGGTGCTCGTGTTTTGAGGGTGGTAGGATACATATATGTTGAGACGCCTAACGTCCGAATACCTTTCTCGATCCGTGGCTTTTGGGCTTGCGACTGCGGTGCTTGCCGGAGAATGGGACGTCTGGTGGCACGTGGGGATCGGCCGCGACACGTTCTGGGAGCCTCCGCACATTCTTCTTTATGGCGCGGTCTGGCTCGCGATCATTGCGGGCGTCATCGGGTGGCGGATGCATAGTGACCGCATCTGGAAGCGCTTGGGGTGGACGCTTGTGATCGTCCCGCTGCTCGCGCCGTTCGATGAGCTTTGGCATCGCATGTTCGGCGTCGAAAATCTCATGACGCCCTTTATTATCTGGGCGCCCCCGCACGTCCTCCTCATTCTCTCGCTTTTCATCGCACTGTTTCTTGTTGTTCCTCTCGTGCGCAAGGATCCCGACCGCGATCTCCGCCGGCTTCAGCTTCTCGCGATCTATGCAGCTGCGCTCCAGCTCATGATCATCCTTGCGATCCCGTTCAATCCGATCGGCGCGTATCATGTCGCCGGTGCATTTGGCACGCTTCCGATAGCGTTTGCCATCGCGTTCTTTTTTCTGCTGGTCGAACGTGAGATCCCCGAGAAGGGGACGCCGCTCCTCTTTGTTGCCGCGTTTCTTGTTTTTCTTGCGACGGGGATCGAAGATCGCACTGCGCCAGAGATCCTGATCCCGGTTCACGAGCACATGCCTCCGTGGCTCTCGGTGTTCTCGTATCTCGCTCCGGCTGCGCTTATGGTCGGGATTGTTCGCCAGTCGTCGGCGATCAAGGGTGCTGCCGTCGGCGGGCTCTGGGCTCTGGTTGCGTACGGATGCGTTCCATTCTTCTATAAGGAGCTCGATCCATACGGCGCGTCAGATGCGCTCATGATGATCTCTGCGGCAGCGGCGGGAGGAATGCTCGCGGGGTGGTGCGTCGGTCGACTGCGGCGGCTCTCGTAGGGTCTTCGGAGTGGCGAGGGTGCGAATGTGCCCATTATGCACAGTTCCTGATCCCTCTTCACGCTGCTATAATGCGCTCATGTTGAGGAAGTCGCTTATCGCGCTCGGTATCCTTGTAGCACTAGTTCCGTATCTCGGACTGCCGCGTTCGTTTGATACCGTCGTGACGACCTTTGCTGGGACTGCCATCGTCGTGCTGCTTCTTGTAGCGCGCCCGAGAGCGGACCGGACTCCGGGGCAGCATGTTCCAACAACTCCCGTTGATCCTGCACCTGCCCGAGCGCCCGAGACAGATCATCGCCGGCCTGAGCGTATGCGCGGCGTCGACGAACGCTCACATCGTGGACCGTCTGTTGTTGCACCGGCAAAGGAATTACGCGTCGAGCGACTCGCGACAGCGCAGCGCCCCTCGCGCGCACTGGAGCGGCCGGGTGCATCTGCTCGCCCGACTGAGCCCGTGTTCTCCGCTTCGGTACCTGCCGTGTCAGAGAAGCCGCTCGTCCGTTCGCGTCAGATCCGCCGGAAGTCTGTGTCCGCTGCACCGCTTACCGTCGGAGTCATTCCTGCGCCCGAGATCGAAACAGAAGTTCCAGCTCCGACCCTTCCTTCCGCGGTAAAGGTCGAACCTCGCCGACGACGGAGAAAGACCGAGTCTGCGGAAGTTGCTCCGCTCTCATCCTGATCCCTATGGCATCTGCTCGATTCCTCTTTCGTATCGCTCTTGCCGCAATATTCTTTGGGGCAGTTTTTGTGCTCGGAGCGATGTTTATTCCCGCATCCGGACAGATCGCCTATATGCGCACATCGTCCGCGTCGACCTCTGTGGTCGCACTGACTCCGTATGCGGGAGAAAAAGAGCTTGCGCTCGAAAAACTTCCGCTCGTCGTGTCGCACGTAGAGACGCCTGAGAAGGTGAAAGCGATCTATATGACAAGCTGGGTCGCGAGCGATCGCAAATGGCGCGCGCAGCTCGTGCGCTTCATTGAGGAGTCAGAGATCAATAGCGTCGTGATCGATATCAAGGATTATGCCGGAGAGATCGTCTATCCCGTCGAGACCAAGGAGCTTGCTGCGTTCGGGTCCGAGGGTGTTCGCGTCCCAGATATGAAAGAGTTCGTCGCCGATCTCCATGCTCGCGATATCTACGTGATCGGCCGAGTCGCCGTGTTCCAGGATGCACTGATGGTCAAAAAGAAGCCGGAGTGGGCAGTGCTCCGTTCGTCCGACGGGGGCGTGTGGCGCGATCGTAAGGGGATCTCCTGGCTTGATCCGGGGAACAGCGAGGTCTGGCGGTATGCCGCGCTGATCGGAAAGGATGCCTATGCGATCGGCTTTGACGAGATCAACTACGACTACATTCGCTATCCCTCCGACGGGAACATGCAGGACATCGCGTATCCGTTTGCGAAGGGACGCAAGAAAACTGAGGTCATGCATGATTTTTATGCCTATCTTGCAAAGGTCTTCGGAAGCGAGCGGTCCAAGATCCCGATCTCGGCGGATCTTTTCGGCATGACGACGACGAATACCGACGATCTCAATATCGGACAATTACTCGAGAATGCGCTGCCGTATTTCGACTACATTGCCCCGATGGTCTATCCGTCGCACTATCCGCCAAATTTCAACGGGTGGAAGAATCCCAACACCGTCCCGGGCGAGATCGTAAAGTTCTCCATGTCGCGCGCGGTCGCTCGGGCGAATATCTTTGAGGCGAAGGAAGCCGGTTTCATTGCCTCGACATCAACCCCGGCATACGTCCCGAGCGGGAAGTATGCAAAAAAACTCCGTCCATGGCTCCAGGATTTTGATTACGGCGGCGACTATGGCGAAGCAGAGGTTCGTGCGCAGATCGCGGGGACCTACGCGAGCGGGCTTGATTCCTGGATGATCTGGGATCCTGCAAATCGCTACACGCGAAGCGCTTACGAGCGCGAATGATCCACCGGGGCGCCTCCTGGCAAGTGCGTTGACTTCGGGTCGAAGGTTGGTAGAATGCGCTGCTAGGATGAGTACAACGGTGAATATGCATGAGCAAAGAGGCCGAAGGCTTCGGGCGGCAATTGCTGGAGTCTCGCGCTCCGCCGCTTCGGGTCGATCCCAAACCTGATGTCGAAGCGCTCCAGAAAGAGCTGCGCCGCCTCGGACGAGAGGTTGATGTCATGTCGCGAAATTTCCCCATCCCTGAGGTGGAGAAAATGCGCGATGGAATGCCGCGACCGGGAGCCGGTCCGCTCGAGAACGAGATCCGCCATCGCTATGCGCGGATCAGAGACATCGAACGGACCTTGGACGCGATCGAAAAAGGGAAGTCATGAATCCGGAGGAAACTCCGGATTTTTTCATTTTGCGGGCTCTCGCTATCTTTTTTGAAGCAAATACCCTTGTGTTTTACGAAAATTTCTGTATAGTTTTGCGAGTTTTTGTCGCCCGTCCACATCATCATAGGAGGAAACATCATGATCGTTGGCCCAGCGCCACACGATACCACGCAGATCCCGCCGGAATGGGTCTTTCATCCGGATGGAGAGCGTCGAGTCACGGACCGCTGTTTTACGAACGGATCTC
>DATIBL010000002.1:0-13073 GCA_035457505.1 Minisyncoccota bacterium
TCCCGATCATGAGGAGAAGGATCGCAGACGTGAGACCTGCCGCGATCTGGATGTGCCGCGGGTTGGCACGCGTGCGGTGCGAAAGGAATGCTACGGAGAGCGGCGCGAGGCCGATCAGCGTGTCGGTGAAGACATGTCCAATATCGGCCAAGAGTGCGAGCGAACCAGAGACATAAGACCCGGCGAGTTCGACGAGGGCGATGTAGAAGGTGAGAAGCCAGGCTTTGGCGTAGATGCGCTCATGCTCCCGATGATGGGTGTCGTTCGTCGCGTGTTGGTGCATATCGGATATTGTACACGACTCCCGGCCCCTTCGCATATAGGTTTTTTCGCACCGGCCGATTCCCTGTACATCCCAGTTACTTTCATTTACGATAGTATTACAGAAGGAATATGTCCGCGCGAAAGCAGAAGAAGCCTCTTGAAGAGATCCTCCGCGCCACCGAACTCAAGGTGACGGTTCCTCGTCTTGCGGTCCTCTCTGTCCTTGCGGGCTCCGGTTCGCCGATGCGCATCAAGGATGTCGAGAAACAGCTCCGCGAGCAATGTAAAGAGATCGACACCGTCACGATCTATCGCACGATCGAGACCTTGAAGAAAAAGGGCATGGTCAAGCGCGTGCGGCTCGACGACGATGCAGCATATTTTGAGCTCGTCGACCCCGAGCGGCACTATCATCATTTCACCTGTTATGCCTGCGGAAAATGTACGCGGATCAATCGCTGCGTGTTTCCGAAGTATCGCCCGATGCTGCTCCGGGATTTTCCCGAGTTTGCGGAGATCACGGACCACGAGATCGAATTTTTTGGCACGTGCGCAAAGTGCGCCAAGAAGCGTCCGAGTCCTGTCTCGGCAAAAAAGAAGTCTCCAAAGCGCCGCCCATAGGATGCGTTCGCTGCAATATGATACGATAGGGATATGTTCGCTCGGTCCCGTCTTTTTTCCATCCTGTCTCTCGTCGTTGCCTGTGCGCTCGTCTCGGTGATCGCGGTGCATGCCGTATTGCCGCATGATCACCATGCGCCGGAGTTTGGCGGACTGATGATCATTCTGCACCTCATCGAGCAGAAGGGGATTCCCGTCCCGGTTTTCGTGGCTGTCGCGCTTGCGATCTCGCTTCGCGTCTCTGCCGCACCCATCCTTGCTCGCATTTTGCGCATGCTCTCTTTTTCCGAACCATACCCCCTTGCGCGATGGTCGCAGCGGGGAGGATTTTCTCCCAAGGGGTATTGATGTTGCCGTCGTCCGCCTTACTCCGTGCGTTCGCGGACGCGCACGTTCTTTTGTTTCCCCATCTATGTTCCATTCTTTTCGCATTGCACTCCTTCTTGCGCTTCTTGCGGCACCGCTCGGCGTCTCGGCACATGAGCGCCAGCTCTTTACCATCGGCGACACCGACTATCTTTTCGTGGTCGGCTCGATCGGAGAACCCGTCGTGGTCGATGATAAATCTGGCGTCGAACTTCGCGTGAAGCTTGCCGATCCTGCTGACCCAACCAACGCGAATGCGGCAAGCGCGACCCCGGCGCTCGGGTTTGAGAAGACCGTCAAAGTTGAGATCATTGCCGGAGCAGAGAAAAAGACGCTTGATCTCACTCCGGCACACGGAGAGCCCGGTCTCTACCGCGCGGTGTTTTTCCCGACCGTTGAAACTACGCTGACCTATCGCTTCTTCGGCACGATCGGATCAACCTCCGTTGATCTTGGCTTTACCTGCAATCCCGCAGGACATGTTGCCGCTCCGGAGGATCGTACGCCGACGCCGATCACGGAAGGCGTCGTGCGGAAATTCAAAGCAGGGCAGTTCGGCTGCCCGCAAGCGAAGGGGCCGCTTGGTTTCCCTGAGGCATCCATGACTGTCCAAGACCTCCATGCTGATGCGGAGCACCATATGGGAGCGATGATGAGCGATGTCGCAGCTCAGGAACCGAAGGTCAATTCCGCCCTTGCGATCGCCCTCGTGGCCCTTGCGATCGCAGCCGGCGCGCTCTGGAAGGCGAGCCGTACGCCGAGCGCATGATCGGGCGGACGTTCAGCTCCGCCGCGGTTACCTGCGCGCTCTTTGTTCTTCCGTACATCGCCTCCGCGCACGCGGTGCCGATTTCGTCGACGCCTGCGGAGTTTGACGCGTCCGTCGAGATGCCGGCGTCTGTGTTGATCCGCTTTAGCGAACGGATCGAACCATCGGCAAGCACGATCGAGATCCTCGATCCGGCGGGGAAGCCGTTGTCGGGTGATCCCGCGTCTCTTTCGCCGTCTGATCCCCGCGCATTGGTTCGCATGATCCCTCCAGGAATACATGCGGAGGGTCCGTATCGCGTCGTCTGGCAGGTCGTATCCTCCGACGACGGACACTTTACGCGCGGAACCTTCCCGTTCTTTCTCGGTACGGGCGATGCGTCTGCCGCGATGGTCGGGTCGAGCTTCGAGATCGTGCATAGCGCATCAAAGACCGAAGCGTTCACGATTGCCCTCAAGCTCCTTGGGGAAGCCGTGGTGCTTGGGGTCTTTGCGTTCGCGCTCCTATTTGCGCGTTCGGCGCGATCTCGCGCGATCCCAGAATTGCTCCCTCTCCTTGCTCGGCGTCTCACCCTCGCGCGCCTGGCGGGTTTCGGCATTCTTCTCTCTGGCGCGGTCGCGTACTTCGTGTATAAGACGTTCCAACTCGCCGCCGCGCAGGGAAGCGACCTTCTTGCGGCGCTTCCTCGCTACGCAGCGACGACAGGCGGCACGCATACGATCGTGCTTGCGGCCCTCGCCCTCGTGGCGCTTGTCATTTCGCGCGGCATGATCGATCGCCTCATGGTTCTTGGACGTCTCGGTCTGCGCGAGTATGTCCTTGCGCTCGTGCTCCTCACTGCCTCGTATACTCAAGCGCGGCTCTCGCATGCAGCAGCGTCGCTCTTCCTTCCCGATTTTTCGATCGCGATGAACGTCGTGCATCTTTTGGGGAAGGGGCTTTGGGTAGGAGGGCTTCTGGTGTTCGCATTGGTGATCCTTCCGCTCGCATCTCTTCCGGCCTTTACACAGACGATCCGGATCGAAGGAAAGCGCCTGCTCGGACGGATCATCGCACCTGCGATCGGACTTGCTGGCGTGAGCGGGGCGTGGATCGTCTGGCTGCATCTGAAGGGAGCGGAGAATCTCCTTACGACAGGATGGGGGAAGGCCGCGATCATACTCATGATCTTCGGCGGACTCCTCTTTGCGCTCCGCCTCTTCTCGCTCTTTGTGAGCGAGCGCATGCGCCGCTGTCTGGATTGCGAGCGTTCGTTCGCGACGCTCGAAACGCTTGTCGCGCTCGCCCTCTTGGCGCTCTCCGCGACGATCATCATTACGACCCCGCCGCTTTTTGCGCGGCCGCTTTGGATGGCGCATTCTCCGAGCGCGAGCGGAATGGTCATGTTCGAAGATCCGGGCGGGGAGCAGCAGAAGCTCCGCGTTCGCGCATATGCGCCGGATGGCGCACCACTCCCGCTTCAGCATGCGACCATCGTCCTCTCCGAACGCGATCAGGGGATCGGCCCGATCGTTCTCCCGGAACGCTATCACGCGAAGACCGAGGCCGAGATCGGCGCATCGCTCCTCACTCCGCCCGGCGTCTGGACGATCGACGTCTCTGTGCCGCAGGCGAAACGCTACGATGCTGTTGGGCACGCGGATATCCGCTTTCCCGACGATCTTCTTGCGGCGCGTGCTGCTGCGGCGGAGCACCGCGTCGACGCCTTTGCTCTCGCGTGTCTCGCTGCCGCACTTTTCTTTGTCGCGAACGCGATCGTGCTTTGGCGCCGTACTGCTGCGAATGCCGTCTATGCCGAGGCGCATGTCGAGGAACTGGATGGTTCACCGATCGGGTTCTGGAGGGGGCAGGGGATCGCGCTTCTCGCCTTTGTCCTCTTTGCGATTTCGGTCGCGGTGATCGTCCCGGCGATCACCCCTTCTGTCTCCATGCAAGGCATGCACGCCGGGCATCAGATGCCCTGACCTCGGTCTTTCCGAGTGCTATACTTGTCGCATGCAGCGCCTCGCTCACATAGTCTTCGGCCTGGTGATGATTCCGACGGTGGTTTTTGCGCACGGATTCGGACAGACGATCCAGCAGGAATCGAATGGATATCTTTTGGCGGTGGATTCTGCGAGTGAAACGCTTATCGCGGGTTCTGCCGAGCGGATCGGGTTCGATATTACGCCGAAGGTTGGCACGGGAACGCCTGCGTTCTCGCACGTGTGGATCCGGATCATGTCGCCCGACCAGACGCTCCTTTTCGCGGGCTTCATCGTTCGGTCCGATATCGGGCAGACGGGCATGACTTTCGCGTTTCCCGACGAAGGAACATACGAGGTGGCGCTTCGTTTTCAGGATGACGCCACGATCGTCGCCGAAGGAACGTTCCTTCTTCCGATCGCGGCAGGGGGCACCTGGGAGAGTACCAAGATCCTCCAGGGGATCGCGCTTCTTGAATTCTTTGCATTGACGATCCTTGCGGTCATTCTCGCAACAAGAAAGCGCACGATCGCGGGGTAGCGTGCGTTCCTTCTTGGCGATGCCTTTGGTTATGCTCCCGCAACGCCTGTGCGGTTCTCTCGGATCGACTTCCAGAGGAAGTATCCGATCACGAAGAAGGTAACGAGGGGAGAGAGATACTCGGGAATATGGACCCCGAATCCGTGGGCGGTCATGACGACGCCGAGGGCGAGGATGGAATACATCGCGCCGTGTTTGAGATAGCCGTAGCGCTTGATGCGGTCGATGTTCGACACGGTCATCCAGCGGACAACCAGCGCGCCGATCCCGTTGCCGATCAGAATGAGCGGAATCGAGAGCGTGAACGCAAAGGCGCCGAGTACGCCGTCGATCGAGAACGCTGCATCGATCATCTCGAGATAGAGGATCTTGCTGATGTCGGACTTGCCGCTTTTCTTGAGGTCTACTTCTGCGCGTTCGGCGTTTTCTTTGAATCCGCCGACCAGGAAGAAGGCGCTTGCGCCGACGGTCGCGCCGAATGCGAGCATCGGGTCCGCCTTGAGCGCTTCCCAAACGACGATCGTCAGAATGATGGATGCTGTCGCGTAGAACCAGAGGCCGTTGTCGAGGAAGAATTTCTCAACGCGGAGTCCCAGGCGCTTCGGCTCCAGAAAAAGCCAATGGAGAAAGAGAAAGAGAAGGAAGATCCCCGCGCCGAGCATGAGGACCGGCGCTGCCGTTTCGATCGCCGCGACAACCTCCGGATCGCTTGAGAATGTTGCCGTGAAAGCGCCGAAAAGTCCAACCCCTGGCATGACCGCCCAGATGATAAGGAGCGGAAGAAGTCCGCGGATCAGGAAGACGGCGATAAAAATGCCCCAGGTGAGAAACCACTTCCTGGCGCGTGGTCCGACGGTGGTGAGAACGTCCGCGTTGATGACGGCGTTGTCGATCGAGTTGATCGTCTCGAAGACCACGAGCCCGAGAACGACCAGTGCGGCAGTTACGAAATCCATTGCCGAGAGCATACCACGGTTTTGGCTAGAAAAAAACGGCGCATCTGCGCCGTTATCGATCGATCGGAATCCCGCGCTTCTCCAGCGAATGCCGGAGTGGGCCGAGCTCACCGAAAATGTTCATTTTGAAGAGCGTTTTTTCTTCGAGCAGTTTTCCGAGCGCGAGCCAGAGTTTTCTGACGTTCGCATCCTGAAATTCGTCTGCGTGTGCAACGCGCGACGCCTCATTTTTCGAGAGAACTTCCTTGAGTTCGTAGAAAAGCCCTCCCGGCATGATGGGGTAGGTAAAGGCTTGCCGAACGACCATGCCTCCTTCCTCTACAACGCAGAAGGGAGAGTCGGGTCCTTCGTGCTCGGTGATGAATCTGACGCCTTTCTTTTCCCAGTCCCGAACGAGTGGGATCAGTTTTCCGCACGGGATACGGAAGGCGATATGCTGCACCATGAGCTCGATCCCTCTCGTGTGCTGGAGGTATGCGTTCACCTGAGACGGCTGGTTTGCGACGCCTCTCATGTTGTCGATCCCTTGCATGAGCGCAAGCTGGGCCGGAAGCGGTCTGCTTGGGCTGCTTGGCGAAGAGACAACGACCGTGCGCATGCTCGTGCGTCCGTCGCCGATCTTGTCCGGGTCGGGGCGATAGGTCCCCTCGGTCTTCCAGCCGAGATATCGTTTGAGGGCAACCAGCGCATTCAGGTCGCACGTCGGCATTGCGATATGGTCGATGGAGGCACCGGCGACAGGGGAATCCGAGAAATGCATGATTCTGACTCCAAAAGCTCTATTTCTGAGTATAGTGATGCCGCTGACTCTGTCGAGTCGGCGGAAACCGGAGGTCCAGATGCTAGTTCACGAGCGAACGGGGGAGCGCGAGCGTGAATACGGTCATTCCCGGATTCGATCGGAATGCGATCGTGCCTCCCATCTGCTCGGCCATCGTTTTGGCGATGTAGAGGCCGAAGCCGCGATGCTCGATGTTGCCCTTTTTGCCGCGCCAGAATTTTTGGAACACGTGGCTTTGGTCTTCGATCGGGATGCCGGGACCGTTGTTCTCGACATCGATCGTAAAATGTCCGTCCGTGGATCTGATCGTGAACGTGATCGCCGCGTCCGCCTCGTCGGTATAGCGATAGGCGTTCGCGATCAGCGTGGAGAGGATACGCCGGAGCGAGCCCTCGTCGCCGCGGATCTCCGGGAGCTCGGCGGGGATATCAATGGTGACCGCAACGTCTCTCCCCATCGCCTCGGCGCGAAGTTTGGCGAGCAGGTCTTGAACGATGTCGCGGATCGGCAAGAGCTCGTTCTCCATTTTGAGTCCGCCGCCTTCGACGATCGTGATGTCGAGGATGTCACGGGCAAGCTCGAGTAAGCCTTCATTCTGGAGGCGCACCTGCTCGAAGACGATCTTCTTTGGGTCATTCTTTCGAAATCGCTTGGGTTCGAGCATTCGGACGCCCCACTTGATCGCGGTCGCCGCAGCGCGGATGTCATGGATCGCAAGAAAGACGAATTGGTCTTTGAGGTCGAGCAGCTCTTTGTTCTGCTCGCGTTCACGCCGGCGCGACAGTGCGAGTGCCTCGAACGCATTGACGATGATATGCGTGACGATAAGAAGAAAGATCGTGAGAACGGTGACGATCACGATCACTGCCTCGGGGGAGGTATAGTGCTGGCCGACCATGTACGTTGCGCCGATCGCAACGCAGATGACCGCGCCCATGACGACGAAAATGAAAGAAGGACAGCTCCAGATCGAAACGCCGAGCTCCGCGCAGTGTGCGGTGATCGAAAGCCGACTTTTTCGTGTTGGCGCATCCGTGCTCATGTGCTTTTGCCTTTGCCGATTTTCGTCTCGACCTTTGCAACAATCTCGTCGATATCCCAGTCGGCTTTCACGAGATATTCGGAGACGCCGAGCTCTGCTGCGTCGGCGATCGTTTCCGATGTGCTCAGGTTCGTGAGCATGACCACGCGATCGTGCCGTCCTGCGGCGCGCAGCTGCTTCAAGACCTCGATCCCTCCGAGCTTCGGCATGTCGATATCGAGCAACACGAGATCGGGTGCGGTCTCTTCGAGGAGCGTGATCGCGTCTTCGCCGTTGTTTGCGGTCAGCGTAGTGATCCCGCTCGCCTCGAGCGCGTTCCGGAGCATGGTTTGAAGGATCTTGTCGTCCTCAACCACGAGGACCGTCTTTTCTTTTGCCGCCATATGTATTCGATTATACGCCTCGCATCGGCACCCGTCATGGGGCTCGCTCGGGATATCGGGGCGCGATATGATGAAGGGTATGGTGCGACTGATCATGACGATCGCATTCCTCCTCTCTCCATTCTCGGCGAGCGCGGTTCTGCCTCCCGATCTTTTGTTTTCTGTCGGCAGTACGTTCGCTCAGTGGTTCTCTGTCGCGGCAGCGCTCGTTGCCGGCGTTCTTGCTTCGACGCTTCCGTTCGCTCGGGCATTCTGGGAGCGCGTTCGTTCGTCGCGCACACTCGCAACCGTCCTTGCGCTTTCTGTACTCGCGGCGATGTTCGGCGCGGGAATGGCATTCGGGCTTTCGCGCAAAGCAGCGTTGCCTTTGTCGACCCCCATACTCTCCACTGCGAGCACGACGGAGCATGTTGAATTCTTTGCCGACGATATCGTGCTTGTCGCGCCCGAGAGCCCCTTCGGAGCATTTGCGATGGATCTTTCGCTCAACCGCAAGCAAGAAGCAGACGGAACGTTTACGCACTACGCCTATGCCGATCTGCGCCTCGGAACGAGCACCTTCGGCTGGTACGATATCGTGCGCCAGCCGGACGGCGAGCTCGCTGCGCTCGGAGAGATCGATCGGATCGCGCGCATGCGTGCGGCGGATCTCTCGGCGCGCGCCTCGCTTTCGGGGTCTCTCCGCTTTGGTCCGCATCAGATCAGTTTCGAGGTTCCGGAGCTCTCCGGCGACTTCCTGATCAAGGATCTTCCTGAGTATGTGAAGCACGCGAGTGTTGCGCGCGCCCGGGTGACGATCGACGGACAGGCGTTCGACGCGAACATATACGCTGCGCATATCGCGTCCTCTGACTATCGTCCGTACGTCTTTTTCCCTGCCTACGACTCCATGCATGCCGACGCGCGCCAGTTCTTGCTCTGGGATACAGATGGGAATTTCTTTCTTGCCGATCGCACCGATGTCGTCGAAGCGATCCCTGCATATCCGTCGCATGAATGGACCCTCTTTCACGGCGCGGACGGACGGATCGCAAAGGGGAGGACAATCGCGGTCGAGGGATCGATGACCGACCCCGGCAGCAGCACGTGGACGATTTCCGGAAGCGACGCGTTCGATCCGGATATCCGCCTATCGCTCGGTGCCCCGTATCGAGCGCAGCCCGGAAGCTGGTATGCTGAAGGGGAGGCGGCGACCGTCGGCCCGAAGGCCCGCGTATTCGGCGTTGCACACGTCGAGCGCATTCGCCCTCGCGCGGACCAGTAAACTCGCGCTACACTATATTCTGTACCATGGACATTGCGACACAAACGACGGAAACACTCGCGAACGACGCACGATTCGGTATGAAGACGCGCCGGCTTGCCGCACTCGCACGCGCAGGGTATCCCGTTCCGCCATTTGTCGCATTCCCGTCGTCGGAACTTTCTCTCCCCGGGGCGGAACGTGCACTTGCCGATGCGGTCCGCGCGGCGCTCCCCGTCGATCGTTATGCGATCCGCTCGAGTGCGCTGATCGAAGACTCGGAGACACGCGCGCATGCGGGAGAATTTCTGACTGAGCTCGCGGTGCTTCCGGATGGGCTCGCGGATGCGATCGGGATTGTGCTCGATGATGCCCGGCGGAAGCTTGGAAATCTCGCGCAGTTTTCGCTTCTCGTGCAGGAATACATCGTTCCGGACGTGGCCGGAGTCCTCTTTACGCGCGATCCCCGCGGCGGACTCGAGACAATCGTCGAATGGCGCAAAGGAAACGGCGCGCCGGTGGTCGGCGGTGAGGCCGTTGAACGCATGCTGGTTGTTCGCGGCACACGGGGCATTTCTGAGCCCTTCGGCGGATTCCGCGAACTCCTTTCTCGTTCGCTCGCGATCGAAGCTGCTGTGAATGCGCCGCAGGATATCGAGTGGGCGATCCGCGGCGGTCGGGTCTTCATCGTGCAGGCCCGCCCCATCACTTCGCTGTCGTCGGGGGAGCACGCGCTCTATGCAAAGATTGAAGCGGAGCTTCCGCGCGATGCGTCCTATTTCTTTGCGCAAAGCCAGTCCCTTGAAGCGTTTGCGCATCCGACTCCGCTTCTGTTCGAGCTTCTCCGATCGCTCTTTGCACTTGGTGGTCCGATCGATCGGACGTATCGCCGTTTCGGAATCCGTCGAGATGGAAGCGAAACGCTGCGCCTTTTTGGTGCTGCGCTCTATGTCGACCGCGAACACGAGCTTTTGCAGTTTTATCCCACCCACACACTCCTGACGTCGCCGTTCGGAACGCCGCACTTCCATACGCTGACTGGAAGTGTTCGGACGCTCAGCAATATGTTTGGACTGGCTCGGGCGCAGGCGAGCCGCTCTGCGCTTCTTGATGCCGCGGGCGAGGTGGGTCACTCGATCGCTTCGCTCACGCCGCGCTTGCGGGAAGCAATCTCGGTTCCGGATGCGCGTGATCTTGTTATGCGGCACTACGAATCCGTTTTTCTTGCTAATTTTCTTTCGGAGAAGGCTGCCGTCGAGCTCTCGCGGATCGCGGCAGAAGAGGGGATTCCGTTCTCACTCGCGCTGTCACTTCCTGCAGATGCGTCGGACATTCCCGATATCGGGATCGCACATCCCGATGGCTTGGTCGGCAATTCGATCGATCCCTCCGATACGACGCCGTTCATCGCCCGCCCGGACCCAGCTCCGGTTGGCGTTGCGGCATGGCGCGCGCTTCCCGAGGATGTCCGAAAGCGCATTGCCGGTCCGATCGCGCTCGCTCGATCGTTTCTGCTTCTCCGCGAACGTGCGCGCTGGCTGTCGGTGACGCTCGCCTGTTTGCTTCGCGGTGCGCTTGGCCGCCGAGCGACGGAGCTCTCGGTCACCCCGGAGCTTCTCTCCTATGCCGATTTTCGCTCCATTGGCGAAGGGCATGTGGATGCTGCGGGACTCGAAGCGCGAGCCAAGGAATTTCTTGCGCTTCGCTCCCTTCGCTATCCGCGGCACATCGCAAGTCAGCCGGTTGCCGACCCGACGACCATTGCGGTGGGCGTTTCGATGGGCACGACCGAAGGATTTCTCATGTCTCCCGAGATGCTTGCAGCGGTTCCAGAGGGTACGCCGGTCATCCTTCTCTCGGAAACGCTTTCTCCTGAGATTGTCGCGCATTTCCCGCGCATCGTCGGAGTTGTTTCGAGCGAGGGCGGCATCCTCTCTCATGCTGCGGTGACGGCACGCGAATTCGGCATCCCTGTCGTCGTTGCGCCGGATATCGCGCTGGTTGCTTCGCTCGGTGATCGCATCCGAATCGACGGAACGAGCGGCGCGATCGATCGCGTCTGATCCGGCACTCTCCATATTTCCCGTCGCAGCATCTTGCAGAACGCGCACAAAGCGGGTACGATATCTTCCAATAATCGGCTTCGGCCGGTTTTCATATCTCACTATGTCAGCAGCTCATGCATCCAGTGATGTCGTGTATCGCGTGAAGCGTTCCCGAACCGGACTCGGGCTTTTTGCGACGAAGGATATCCGCAAAGGGAAAACGATCATCGAATATATCGGATACGTGCTCGATCCCTCGCGTGACGATGAGCGCTCGAACCGCTACATCTTCAACGTGAACAAAAAGAAGGATATCGACGGATCGCCGCGCTGGAATATCGCGCGGTACGTCAATCATGCGTGCCGCCCCAATAGCGAGGCGATCGATCGAGGGGCGCGCATTTTCTATGCCGCAAAGCGCAATATCACCGCCGGGGAAGAGATCACCGTCGATTACGGTAAAGAATATTGGAATGACTGGATCAAGCCGCACGGATGCCTGTGCGACAAGTGCCTCGAGAAGAAGTCGAGCAAGAAGGGTGCAAAGACATCTGTCACCCGCGCAAAAAAGACAACGCGGTCGGCAAGAGGAGCAAAATCAGCAACGGCGCGCCCTGCTGCGCAGTCGCGAAAGGCTCGCAAGGCGTAGCCGCGCCATTTATTCGGGCAGGTTCGGTGTTCGGGTTTCCGGCGCCGCGATCTCGATGTTTTCGACCGCGAGCGTCATGGCTCGCCGGATCGTTTCCGCGAACTGCGGTCCGTAGTCTGCCGTGTCGAGCTTCACTTCAATCGCGCCCATAGCGCCTGGTGCGATCTGGTATGGGGGAAAGACGATCACCAGCCCCCTCGGAGTGATCCCGACATTCGCAAAATTCTCCGCGGTCGGTTCCGTTCCGGGGACGACGAATGCGCGGAATTCTTCCTCCGTGACGCTTCCGAGGATGGCGCGGAGTTTCGTGCGCGATGTTTCCGCGAGGAAGGGAAGCGCTTCGGTCGATGATGCGAAGAGCTCCTCTGTACGGAGCGTGGTGTGGTCCACGAGCGAATAATTCAGGATCGTGGAGCGATTGTTCGGGTGCGCTGCTCCCGCGACATATCCGGACGAATCGAAACGGACGGACACGATCGAGGGGGATACGAGCAGCATCGTCGATCGCAGGGTGAAGGAGCTCTCGACGCTCGGAGGCGCGGCCTCATCTCCATCGGCTTTGGAAAGCGACCTCACATCCCTTGCGAATGCGTCGATCTGGTCTTGCACCGCGCGAGCGATCACATCGCTTGCCTGATCGGCGAGCGCAGGGTGCGATACGAGCGAAAGCTTCGGGTATTCAATGTTGAGTGTGTATCCATCCGCGAGCTGTTCTCTTCGCGAGATCGTGGAGACAAGCGGAATTTCGTCGGGGTCGATCGCGCGCGCATCGGCACTCGGATTTGCCACAAGTTCGCGCTGGGGTTCTGTGTTTGCTGCGTCGCGCTGCCACAGGAACACTCCGCCGCCGATCAGGCCCGCAGTCAGGATGGTGAGCATGAGGAGGCGACGCTGTGGAGACATGGGCGGATTTTCCCATATCTTCTCGTGTGGGACAACCGATCGTCCTGCCTATTCCTGCGCAAATGCAGTTCGCATGACGATGCGCTCAAGCAGGGCAAAAAGGCGCTCTTCGTCTGCCGGGAGCACCGCGCCAGGTTCAAAATTCGCGATATTCGAAGTGACGACGTGCATGCCAATCTCAAAGCAGCGTCCGGAGAGTTCCGCGTGCAGGATGCGCGATGCGACATGTGTTCCGGCAGCAGCACCGTCGGATCGGCCTTCGAGGAAGGGGATTCCGTTGATCGTCGGACCTTCTGTCATTGTCGTACCGCCCGCTTCGCCTTCGCGCGCGAATCTCGCGCATTGGTCGGGCGGAATGTCGCCAATCGCGCTCCAGGTCACGAATGCATGCCGTGCATTGGTTCCGCGGAAGAGGTCTGGGTTGATCGCAACGCTCGCGAGCGTCGGTGCTGGTGACCCGAAGAATGTCCCCACAGTGAATTCTGGGTCCGAGCCTTCGGTGAAGCGATAGGCGATCGGATAGGCGATCGCGATCCCAGATGCTGT
>DATIBL010000003.1:0-13687 GCA_035457505.1 Minisyncoccota bacterium
ATGACCGCGAGAAGATCGAGGAGCGCATCGCCAAGCTCTCGGGCGGCGTTGCGATCCTGCGCGTCGGAGCGGCCACAGAGACCGAGATGAAGTATCTCAAGTTGAAGATCGAAGATGCGGTGAAGGCGACAAAGGCCGCGATTGCCGAGGGGATCGTTCCCGGAGGAGGATCGACCTTGGTGCGTGTTTCCCGCGCGCTCGAGCAGAAGATCGGCAAGAGCGAGCAGTCCAAGAAGGGCCATCTCGATAAGATCAATTCGGAATATCTCATCGGATACCACATCGTCGCGGATTCGCTCACTGCGCCGTTCAAGCAGATTGTCGCCAACGCCGGTCGCGACGACGCAGCGGTGTTGATCAAGGAGATCGTCGAGAGCAAGGGGAACGTCGGCTACGACGCCCGCCGCGACGAGATTTCGGAGGACATGCTGAAGACGGGCATCGTCGACCCAGTGAAGGTGACGCGCGCTGGACTCGAGCATGCCGTTTCTGCTGCTGCGATCATGCTCACGACTGAGGTTGCGATCGCGGACGAACCGGAAAAGAAAGAGAAGGGCGCCGGAGGTCCGGGTATGGGTGGCGGTATGGGCATGGGTGGAGGAATGGACGACATGGACTACTAAGAGTCCTGCGGTATTCCGCGAAAAGCGCCGATCGAAAGTCGGCGTTTTTCGTGCGCGGACGAATTTGACAGATGCGTCATGGACTGGTATTCAAAACGAAGATTGATCGAACGAGGGTTTCGTCTATGTGCGTCTGTGCAACGCTTGAAAAGCCGCTTCACCTGACCGCCGAGGGAAGCTACACCGATCTCGCGACGCGTCGGACTGTCGTCGTCACGCACTGCCCATCGCTGCCCATGCCTTCTCCGCGCTGGCTGGCTTTTGAAGAGATGCTTACGCCGGACACACGCTTTAATCCCAAAGGAATTTGGGATCCGGTACGGGAGTGCATGAATTGGAGTGCCGGTCGCATCAACGAAGGCGGGAGTTGTCTCTGAGTGCAAGGAATCTCAGATCAAAAAAGGGCTCGTTCTGCGGGCCCTTTGTCATTCCGCAAAGTACAAGGTCCGACCTTGTACGGGGGGGGGGGTCCATGCTGTTGGACCATTGCAGGGGGATTGACAAATAGTGCAAATCGTGTATAATATATCAAGCTTTCTCATGGTGAGAAGGTTCCTTCCAGAAACGGAGAAGAACATGGCACGGACTCTTGCTTCCTACTACGACCCCGACGACCAGCTCCCGATGTGCGAGCTTCCGGAAGAACTTCGCCTGATCGAAGTCGAGATCGGCCGCGATATCGTCGAAAGCACTCACCGGGGGCATCCGGCATCCCGCCAGCAAATGAACCAGGACGAATGGGACGACGCTTCGCTCGTCGAGAACGCGGATCGGTTCAATTTCTCTTGAGCACCTCTTGGTGCTTCCACGCTCGGTCTCTTCGGAGGCTGGGCGTTTGACTTTTTGTTGAAATATGCTATCATGTGCACACTGATCGTTCTTTTTGAAGGGGAGTCATTTATGAATGCGAGTAAGAGGCATCCGGCACGCCGGGTCATTCCCGATCACGAGTTGACCGAGGAGCAGCAGGCGAAGCTCGACGATGTTCGCCGTCGTCACAGCGACAACGATTTCTTCCGTTGCGCAACGATGGTCGAAGAAGTCTTGCCGAGCGGCGAGAGGCAGATCTTTCCGCTGGTCGAGTGCGAACCCGACCGGACGCGAGGAAGCCTCAAGTTTCCCGACAACCACCGCACAGGAGGCTGGTACTTCTGATTGACTCTGTATCACACACCCCGCCAAGCGAGCTTGGCGGGTTTTTTGTGCGGCAGTATAATTGCTTCATATCAGCACATCGCGGGGCGCCGCCCCGATAATGATTTCATGCATACTATGACGCTCCCACTCGGGTTGAGCCAGGACGTTCGGATGCCGTCCAGGCAGACGCTCATCGCTGGCGCGGTCGCCCTCGCGCTTCTGGTTGGTTTTATGAGTCTGACCGGAGATAGCGGGTCGCGAGGCTCATATCGAGGTGAAAGTAGTTTTGATGCTGTTTTGGGCATCATCTCGTCTCTTCTTCCGTTGCTCCTGCTTCTTGCTGGTGCGGCATTTGTGTACGGCGTCGGACTCCTTGTCTTTGCTCTGCGCCAGAAGGACGAAGCAAAGAGCGCGCGCGGAAGGCGATTTGCAGGATTCGGCGCGATCGGGTTTGGTGCACTTGTTCTTCTTTGGGGTATCACGGGATACTTCCAGGCATCACTTGGATCATCGTTTGGGCTCGCCGGGACGGTGACGTCTTCTCCGCCGAGTGTTGGTATGGCAATACCATCCGTGTATCAGTACGCCGCATACGACTCGGCCATGCCGATGCCGGAGGAAAGCTACGGGTATGGTGGACCGAGCGACAAGAGCGCTGGGCGAAATATGCTGATCGCTCCGGTGCCGCCTCCGACCCCCGGCGGCGAAAGCGCTCCCGCGACGAAGGCCATGCTCATCAAGACCGCCAACCTCACGCTTTTGGTCGGCGACGCGGATGTCGCGTATGCAGGGATTGCGCAGGTAAAGACCAAATATGGCGGCGAACTCGGGAATGCGAGCTTCCATGAATATCAGAGCGGAAAGCGTGCGGGAACGGTAACCGTCTGGGTCCCGTCGCAGTATTTTGAAGCGGCGATCACCGAGATCAAGACGCTTGCGCTGCGCGTCGAACAGGAATCGGTCAACGCGCAGGATGTGTCGGCGCAGTTCGTCGATCTCGAATCGAATCTTCGAAACTCGCGAGCTGCCGAGGAGCAATATCTCGAGATCATGAAGCGTTCCGGAACAGTCACGGAAATTCTTGCGGTCGCGCAGGCGCTCAAGAGCATCCGGCAGGAGATTGAAATGACCCAGGGCCGCATGAATCATCTCTCGCGCCAGGTCGCGATGTCTGCGATCACGATCACGCTCACGCCGGAGCCGTCTGTTGTCGAGGTAACGGACGAGTGGCGTCCGATGACCGTGTTCAAGGGCGCCGTGAAAGATCTTGCGAAGCAGCTCACGAATATGGTTGATGATGCGATCCGTTTTCTTGTTGCGCTGCCGCTTCTGGCGATCCGCCTCGGATTCTTCGTTGCGATTGTCTGGTTCTTCTGGGTGATCGGGAAGCGCATTGCCGGAAAGTTCGCCGCGTCTACGCCGATGATCCCGCCTGCCGCCAAGCCATAGCTTTGGCCCGCGCGCTTGCGGAGGGGTGCCGTCGCGCTATAATTGCGCACGTCGGATATTCGTCGTAACTCACACATCAATCGCTTATGATCGGAACTATTCTTCTTGTTGTCCTCGGCATCGCCTTTTTCTGGGGCGTCGGGATGTACAACAGCCTGCTTCGCCTCATGCATCGCACCGAGGAAGCATGGCAAGATATCGAGGTGCAGCTGAAGCGCCGCTATGATCTCATCCCGAATCTCGTCGAGACGGTGAAGGGGTATGCGAAGCACGAAGAGGGCACGCTCACCAAGGTGATCGAGGCCCGCAATAGCGCCATGAAGGCGGGCGGTACGATGGCTGACCAGGCCGCGTCGCAGAACATGATCACCGATGCGCTGAAGTCGATCTTCGCGCTCTCTGAGGCGTATCCAGATCTCAAGGCCAATCAGAACTTCCTGCATCTTCAGCAGGAACTTACGGATACGGAGAACAAGATCCAGGCCGCGCGCCGCTTCTACAACGCGAACGTCCGTGATCTCTCGATCGCGATTGATCAGTTCCCGGGCAACATCATTGCGAACATGTTCCACTTCGCGAAGAAGGAGTATTTCGATCTGCCGGATAATGATGCGGCACAAGAGAACGTCGCCGTAAAGTTCTAACCAAACCTCCTCCCGCAGCGATCTCCTTTGTCGCGATCGTCGCAAGTTCCGTCGAAGTACTCTTGTACATCTCCGGAACATTCCTCCTCCGCTCCTCGGATCTCATCCGCGGGGCGGAGGTTTGGTTCTGCAAATTCTGAGCGTTTCCAGCGTCACCATATGCGACATATGGCTCCGACGCTGATCGACCCTGCGCCTCGAACTTCATCCGCTCTAGGGATTTTGTGTATATAGAGAATGTTTCTCCTCGGACTCTGATCTCATCTGCGGAGTGGAGGTTTTATTACGGCCGCACTGGGTGTGAGGTGATCGAGAAATCGTAGAGCACTGTGGGGTACGCATCGACGGCGGCGAGGCAGGTGTCTACAAACTTCGCATTGATGTCAGTGCAGAAGGCGCGGGCGGGGGCGTCGTCGTGATAGAAGGAGCGCATGTTGCGCGCAGCTCCGGCGATGCAGGCGGCATGATCGCCGTCGTTCGGTGCAAGTGTGCAACGCGCGGCAGTTTTGGTGCTGTGCATGCCGGATCGCGCGCTCGCCTCGCGTCCGATCCCGTCGAGACAGGCTGCCCGATGTTCACCAGCGCGATCGCAGAAGGCGAAGAGGCCAGCAAAGTCGTTCGGCGCCAGATGGAGATATCGCGTGCTCTGGATCCACCAGCATGCATCAGCGCGCTCAGGCATTGCTTCTGTGCAGGGGAATGCCGGATCGTCCGAGAGAAAGCGGCTTTGGTGTGCCGCGGTCTCGCCGCCCATCGCGTTTTGCATATACACGCCGAAGGGGCATTGCGTGCGCTCCCACGGATCGGAGAGGAGGTCACACGAAGCGAGCGAACGCTCGAGGTCCTCGCCGTGCAGATACATGAGTGCGTGCCCGAGCCCGTGCGCGCAGTTCCAATGGTCGAAGGTTGCACGGTCGCGTTCGCGGATGGTTGCACAGATCGGATCAAGCTCGCGCGCGCTGAGTGCCTCGCGTGGAATCCCTCGCATCGTCCCTTCGATCACGCCGTGATAGTACCCGCTCCAGCAGTACGGATCGCCCACGGCAAACGCTTCGCCCACGCTTGCGTAGCGCGAGGCGGCGACGCGGCCGATCGCGTGAGCGCTTGCATGGCAATCGAGCGCGCTCCCGAAGAAGATCGGCTGATCGTTCTTGAGCGCGTCCATTGCCGCCTCGGGACCCTTGGCGTCGGCGAGGCGGGCAAACGATGCTTCGATGCAGTCGGCGCCTTTGGTCCCTGCGGCAAAGCACCCGAAGCGGATTCCGTCGGTGAGGATTGTTAGCCCTGCGTGCAATCTCGGGGCGAAGATCGCGGGGAGCATGATCGCGATCACAAATGCGAGGATGGCGATAAAGAAGAGTCGATGCGTCGCGATCTGTCCGGAGCCGATCCGGATCATCCAGGGGAATGTGCGATCGACAGGGGTGCCGGACATAACAAAGAGCGATGTGTTCTAGGGAGTTCCTGCGCCTGCGACATATGATGCATCCGCAACGCAGCGCTCGGCGATCGCGGGATTGAACATGCTGCAGTATTTGAGCGCGCGGTCCGCGTCACCAAAAAATCCGATCATGTCACGCGCCACACCTTCGGCACATTCGGCTCTGCGGGTGTCGGTGAAAGCGCTCATGCACGCGGCCAGATTTGCCGCGTCGTCGTATCCATTCCGCATGGTGAGGTTCTTTCCGATCCCGCGCGTGCAGATTGAGGCGTCGGCAGGAGCGAGTATGTCGCAGCTTGCGAAGACCTCCGCGAGCGGCATGGTCATAAGCAGTAGGTCCGGGAAGATCGTGAAGCAGGATTCTCTCAACCGCTCGGGCGCATTGTTGCAGAATCGATCGGGGTTTCGGGCTGCGCTGCTTTTCGAAAAATGCTCAGTGTTCGCGCTGTTGCGTCCGGTGAGCTCTTCCATATATGCCCCTGTCGCGCAGTTGCGGGCCTGATGATCGCTCGAGAGCCGATCGCATGCGTCGAGTGCACTCGGAAGATCGCCGGTATACGCATAGCGGAGTGCATGCCCGAGTCCGTGCGCGCAGCTCGCGACCGCGCCGACGCCAGATCGCGCGGAAAAGGCGAGATCGGCGCAGATGTCATCGAGGAGCTCTTTGGTGAACGCCTCTTTCTTGATCCCTCGCATCGTCCCTTCGATCACGCCATGGTAGTACCCGCTCCAGCAGTACGGATCGCCCGCAGCGAACGCTTCGCCCGCGCTTGCGTAGCGCGATGCTGCGACGCGGCCGATGGCGTGAGCCATGGGATGGCAGCCGAGGATGTCGCCGGATACGCGTGCATCGTTCGCGAGTGCGTGCATTGCAGTCCGCGCATCGACATCTCGCGCGAGCTGTTCGTAGTGCGCGAGTGCGCAAGCAGATTCATCGCGCGTGAGATCGGGGCAATCGTATGCTGTGCGCATGTCGGCCTCTGCGATCCCGCGCGTGACACCAGCGGCAGCGAACGGAGCGCAGGCGACCGCGAAGAGAAATCCGATCCCGAAGAGTATTGCACGGAGGGTATTGGTTACGGGCTCGGAGTGCATACGGCCATTGTATCACGGGATATTGGCGAGATTTGCTGCTTTCCGTGTCGTCTGCGGCGCTTGCGCGCGCTTAGTCATGACTCTTGCAGTCTCTCCCTTGTGTTCTATAATGCATGCGCTATGGCAACTCTCTATACGCATCGCGCGGCAAATATCAGCAAGACCTGGGCGCTCATGACAGGGTTCCTTGTCTTCATCGTCGGCGTCGGTTTTGTGTTTAGTCAGGCGTACGGCGATCCCGCGATCCTTTGGGTGGCAGTGATCTTCTCGCTCGTCATGAACGTTGCGAGCTACTGGTTCTCGGATTCGATCGCGCTTCGCATGTCCGGCGCACGCCCGGCAAACAAAGAGGAGTATTTTGAGCTGTTCACGACCGTCGAGAATCTCGCGATCACGGCCGGACTCCCGATGCCGCGCGTCTATATCATCGACGATGTTTCTCCGAACGCGTTTGCGACGGGGCGCGATCCGGAGCACGCGGCTGTCGCAGTGACGACCGGGATCCTGCGTATTTTGAACAAGACCGAGCTTGAAGGCGTGCTTGCACACGAGCTCTCGCATATCGGCAATCGCGACATTCTCGTTTCTACGATCGCCGTCGTGCTTGCCGGGACGATCGCGATGATCTCGGACATGGCGATGCGGATGGCATTCTTCGGGGGCGGCCGCGATCGCGAAGGGAAGGGGAACGGCATCATGCTCGTGATCGCCCTCGCGCTTGCTGTGCTTGCGCCGATCGCTGCGACGATGATCCAACTCGCGATCTCTCGAAAGCGTGAATTCCTCGCCGATGCATCGGGCGCGCTCTTGACCCGCTATCCCGAAGGGCTTGCTTCTGCACTCGAGAAGATCAGCGCGTCGTCGATGCCGATGGCGAATGCCAATCACGCGACCGCGCATCTCTGGATCGCTAATCCGTTCAAGGGGGATTCGGCCCGTTCGGTGATGACTAAGATGTTCATGACGCACCCGCCGATCGAGGAGCGCATCGCGATCCTGCGCGACATGGATGTGGGGAGATAGGATTCTGCTCGAGCGACGCTGCAAAGAAAAACGCGCCCGGTGAGGGACGCGATTTGCGTGGTGCTAGGCGTGCGGGGCATACCAGAGCGAGCAGGCAAATGCCGTTGCAAATGATGCGAGTGCAAGGAAGAGATCCCAGCGGAGCGTGCCATCACGGCGGGGGATGGCAATGGCGATTGCAGCGCTTGCACCCAATGTGACGACGGTCGAGAAAATGAGGAACGGGATCGATGCATCGAGTCCGAGACTCCAGCCGAACGCCCCGCCGAGGAGGAGGAAGAAGATCACGATGAACATGCGGGAGACGCCGAAATGTCCTTTTTTGAGGCTATATTTTTGGACGCTTCTCTGCAAGGACGCGGGCGTCCGAGGAGGTATTGACAAATTGCCATAAACTGTGTTACCATGTAGTTCGAATCACCGTCCTTCATACAACGAGAGGAGGAAACATCATGTCCGAACGATTTGGTCCGGCCCTGCAGGAGGCGAACATTCGTGCGCTTACGCCGCACGACGAGTTCGACCATCGCTTCGACAGCCTTATGCCGCGCAGTGGTACGCTCGGTTCACGGCTCTATTTCAAGGGCGCCGAACGGCACCTTCCGGATGCCGACGAACCGGCCGATATGACCGGCGAAGGATACGACACCCAGAACTGCACGATCCCTGATTGCGATGCGGCATCGTCGGACGACGACTCCGAGATCGACGAGATCATGCGTCGGGATCTCGATCCCGACTGGCCCGATCGTCCGCTCGACGATCTGGATTTCGATCCGTATCCGGACTCGAGTGGCCAGCCGCTCGATTCTGCACCGGCCCCAAAGCCAGCTTCGGCACCGGCCTCAGTCCAGGCTCCTGATCCCGCGTTCGATGCCGCTCCCGTGGCATATGTCGGGGGATTCCCCCTGCGAATCACGAAGGGTGTGCTCAAGGAAAAGCGAATTTGTCGGCATCGGAGAATCGTCGATCGGGTTTGTTGCGATGTTGAGCGAATCAACGAAACAACCGGGCTATCCGAGGTTGTTACCGAGGATATTCCGATCTACGAGTACTCCCGACACTTCTCGCATGGCAAGCGTGGCCGAAAGCCGCATCGCCCCATGCACGTGTCCATTCGGCACATGATGCCGATCGACGAATCCTGATCTTCCTCATCTAGGGCGGCCGCACCATGCGGCCCTTCGCTCCCAGCCTCGGCTGGGAGCTTTTTTCTCCCGACAGCTGCTGTTATACTTTTCCCATGCGCCAATTTATCGATACGGTCCAGCAGAGCCTCTATGACCCGCGCTTCTACCGCGACCTCCCGGCAAAAGCCTTTGGGTCCTCGATGCGCTATTTCCTTTCGCTTATTTTCGTCCTTTCGCTCGGCCTGACGATTCTTGTGTCGATTCTCATTATCCCGCCCATGAACGAGGCGCTCTCTGGTCTTCCAGACGCCGTGCTTGCCGCGTATCCGGATGGTCTCGAGATCACCGTGGATCATGGCCAGGTATCGACCAATCAGCCCGGGCCGGTCGTGATCCCGCCGCCTGAGCCGCTCCGCGATATCTTTCGGATGATGGAGATCTCGCAATTTGCCGTCATCGACACGACGACGCCATTCTCGGTGGAGCAATTTGAGCGCTATGACGCGCTGCTTTGGATTCAGTCCGATGCGATTGCGACGCGCGACACGAACGGAAAGATCTCCTTCGATCCGATTCCCGACACGGGGGAGCGCCTCATGCTCGCCGAGCGCGATATCAATGCGTTTCTGGGCGAGGCGCGCGGATATTTCCCGCTCGCAGCGCCGCTCGTCGCACTCCTCATCTTTTGTGTCTTCTATGTGGTTGAGCTCTGGCAGCTTGCCTACTTGCTCGTCCTTGGTGCGCTCCTGATCCTCATTCTTGGGCGCGTAATGAAATATCAGTGGAAATACAGCGAGGCATTCCAGATCGGATTGCATGCAATGACCGCGCCGCTCATCCTCGATGCGATGCTCACGTTCTTCCGCATGCCGCTCATGGGGCTTCCATTCTCTTTCTCTGCGATCATGCTCGTAATGGTGTTTGTGAACTATCGTCCCGATGCACTTCCTCCGCCCGCCCCGAGCCCGACCCCCGAACCGCCGCCGCCAGAGATCCATTTCCCCAAGCTGCCACCGCCGGTGACCGATCAAGAAGCGCCGAAGGAGCCGGAGGATACGACAAAATGAAATGAAAGACAGAGCGCAGCGGCGCTCTGTTTTGTCTATCGCGCCAACAAAAATGGCGCCCAGAGGCGCGCATGTTTTGTGTGGGCGGACCGTCTCGGGCTGGAACCGGGGATGGTCAAGTCCGGCAAAGTTATTTTACTATTTTCCAGAATATAAATCGAAGGTTCCTCGTGCGCTACAAAATTTTATATTGAAAACTTAGCTCATCAAAATCATCTCCCCTAGTATCATCTTTTATGTCCAAAATTTTTACGGCAAGAAATTTGCCATTTTGGTTTTCAAAAATTGCAATTTGACCTATACCAGCAGAACGAGCTCGTGAACTATCATCATATCTATCAGGATTGACTTTATTAAGATCTTCTTCGTCTTTTGCTAATCGTACAGATTTTATTGAAGGAGGATCATTATAAAAATGAATATACTCACTACTTGCTTTTGACCATTTTGTATCAAAACGATATTCGTCTTCGCCAATTGTATAAGTGCCATTATTGTTTGAATAATCAAATGAGACATTTCCCGTTTTATCTTTTGAAAAATAATCAGGATTATAATCGTGGTTCATTTCATTACTCAACGTTTCATTTTTTTTCGTTCTTACTATTGGCCTATAAACACGAGCCGATAGGCCGTCTTTAGTAAGACTAAAATCAGCAATGTTTGCAAAAAGTTCTCGAATCGACTTTCTAAATAGAAAAATAACAATAAAAATTAGAACTGGCCACTTGAGTATATCTAGTATTTCCATATCAAAGTAGTTTAAATTCTATACCAGATATCCCAATCTCATTTTGTAATTGATTTCCTAGTTGATTTGCAACTCGTTTAGCAACCATTGAGTCATCCATTCTCTCGGCGATTTTAAGATTTATCTGGGCACCTATCTCAAGCAGTGAGGTCTGTAGTGTGTTTATTTTCTCTGGGGGAAAAGCTTCGGCTACTGAGGTCTCAATACTATCCAGATCTTGAGAAAAATCTTCATATAGTCTGTGTATGATTTTTTTTCTAAATTTATTAAACTCATTTAGCGACTTCAGCACATCTTCCGATTCTATATATTTTTCCATAACTCCGATCAAGGGGCCCAATGGGATATTTAAGTTAACTTCTTGAATATCTCTTTCTTCTGTTGAAGCCTTCAGCCTTTCTGCTGCCTCAATCACCATTTTCACAGTATTCTCAATCCTTTGTGACTGGATTAAAAAATAACCAAAATGATACCCATTTTTAAAATAATCTGAAAACCTATTTACAATTTCTTCACTTCTAATAATGTTGTGAGCTAAAGTAATAAGAGCTTCCTTGCCATCTGCAGGCAAATCTTTATTTTCTGAAAGTTCTTTTATTATTTTTCTTAGTCCTTCGATATTTACCATTTCAATATATGGTTAGCCTCCTCGTGCTAGCTCTAAGATGCGGAGAGGGAGGGAATTTCGACCGTTACACGGTCAGTACCCGTTTCCCATTTACTCATGATAGGAATCATTCGTAAATATGGGAGAACGGCTTCGAATCCCTCCACGCACGTAAGGAGATCTTGGGATTCGGTCACAGATAATTTTCTCGCCGTCGCTCGAAAATTTCTGCGACCCCGACTCGCGGCCTCGCCTGCTGGCTCGGCATTCGCTCCGTCCTTCGAATCCCTCCCTCTTTTGCAACGACAAACAAGAGGACGCTTGCGCGTCCTCTTGGGTCGATTGCGGAGAGGGAGGGATTCGAACCCTCGAGGGCTTTGACACCCTGCTCGCTTTCCAAGCGAGTGCACTAGACCACTATGCGACCCCTCCGTGTATATATTTTATGAACATATCGCACCCACTGGAAAGCGAGCTTTCCAAGTCGTCTTTTTCCCTGCGGGAGCGGCACTAGACCACTTTGCGACCCCTCCGTGTATATTTGTTATGAACCTTTCGCGTCCACTGGAAAGCGAGCTTTCCAGGTTCGCGTGCGTCATACGATAGCAAATTCAGGCGGAGAATGCACGCCCGCGGCTGTTCGACAATCTCAGCCCAATCGCCTAGAGTAGAGCCAGTGGAACATTGGGGTGCGGCATGGCCGACAAGCCCGTCCTTCTGTGGTTTGAGCTTCTCGCACGGTTCAAGGATCTCGCATCGGGGGATCTCGAGCAGCTGGCCTTCTCGTGCACTCGCGCAGAGAGTAAAGATGATGCGCGCGAGATCTTCTATGACCAGATCATGCGGGAACATGCGATCACGAATCTCCCGCCGCCCTGGGGGCCGAACGGCGAATTCGATCAGCGCATCAAGATCTTCATTTTCTGGGTTGGCGTGATTGAGATCACGAACCCGGAACTTATCGCGTATTACGATGCCAAGTTGAATATCCCTCCGCCGGATCCTCCGCCACCGAAGACCCCACCGCGTCGTCCTCTGCGCAAGAAGCCAGGGGAACCAGGAAAGATCGTGGCACTCGATCCGAAAGGGAAAAAGCCCGGGAAGCAGTCATAGCGCGGCGCATCATGCGCCGTTTTTTCATCCTCCGCTCATAATGCACCCTCTGGCGCGTTGACGGATGCGCCTATCACGGGTCTTCTGCGCTCGATCGCGCTGTTGCACTTCGCGCATTCGTCTTGCACAACTGCGAACCCCACGAGAACGCTTCATGGAATCGATGAACTATCCACACGAATGCCTTGCGCACGGATGTAATGCACGTAGAATCAGAAACAGGAGCACACAGTTCGGCGTGCTCATGGGAACCTGTGGGGCCCAATGCCGAAAAGTCACGTCGTGAGACGTGGCTTTTGTCTTTCATCATTCGCAATTCCTTCATTGTGCGATGCGTGCGCGGAATGATTCGTGATACAATGGTTGCGATGCGGATCGATTCCGCACTTTGTCATGGAGGCACACGAACGACGCATTCCGATCACGGTGATCAAGAAACCCGGCGACGACCCCGCGGAGGATGGCGTGTGTATGCCTGCGATGCTCGAGGAGGTGCGGTTGATCGAGGGGATCTCGATGCCGAGCCTGTCGGTCGCGTATTTTTGTATGGAGATCGGCCTTGAGAACGATCTTCCGACCTACGCCGGCGGCCTCGGCGTACTTGCTGGGGATATGCTAAAAAGCTGTGCGGATCTCGAGGTGTCGGTGATCGGGATCTCGCTCCTGTATCGCAAGGGATACTTCCGCCAGCGGATCGATCAGAGCGGTTGGCAGACGGAGGTCGCGGAGGAGTGGAACCCGTACGAGAAGCTCGTGCTTTTGCCCGAGGTGGTCACGATCGAGCTTGAGGGGCGGACGGTCTCGATCCGCGCCTGGCTCTATAAGCTGAAAGGCATCCGCGGCACGATCACGCCGGTGATCTTTCTCGACACCGACATGGAAGCGAATGCGCCGGATGATCGCGGAATCACGCATTCTCTCTATGGCGGCGACGTGCGCTATCGCTTGCTTCAAGAAGCGGTGCTCGGCATTGGAGGGATCCGCATGCTCAAGGCGCTCGGTGCAGAGAAGATCGAAAAGTTCCATATGAATGAAGGCCACTCGGCGCTTCTCACGCTCGAGCTCTATCGGCGCTATGCGGAGTGCTCGGAGCCGATTGAAGAAGTGCGCCGCCGCTGCGTGTTTACCACGCACACGCCGGTGTCTGCCGGGCACGATCAATTCGGCCGCGACCTCGCATCGCACGCGATCGGAACCTATTTGCCTGCGGAGATTGATCATGTGATCTTCCAGAACGATGTGCTCAATATGACGCATCTCGGTTTTCAGATGAGCCGGTTCATCAATGGCGTTGCCAAGAAGCACGGCGAGGTGACGCGCGATCTTTTTCCGGGATATCAGATCGAATCGATCACGAATGGCGTGCATGCGACCCGCTGGGTCTCTGAACCGTTCAAGCGTCTCTACGACAAATATCTTCCAGGCTGGCAGGCGGATCCATACTCGCTCCGCTATGCGCTGTCGATCCCGGGCGAGGAACTTTGGCGCACGCACGAAGAGGCAAAGCGCGCGCTCGCGACTTATGTGAACGAGCGATACAACTCCGGCTTCGACCCCGATGCGTTCACGATCGGATTTGCCCGCCGCGCCGCACAGTATAAGCGGGG
>DATIBL010000004.1:0-9996 GCA_035457505.1 Minisyncoccota bacterium
CCGAAGCGCAAGCTCGCAATGGGCATGCTTTCCATCCAGTCGACCTACAACAACACGATCGTGTCGCTGTCCGACATGAGCGGGAAGGTCATCATGTGGTCGTCGTCGGGATCGCTTGGTTTCAGCGGCGCCAAGAAGGGGACTCCGTTCGCAGCAGCGAAGGTCGGAGAGCTTCTTGCAGAAAAGGCACTGACGATGGGCTTGAAGTCGATCGATGTGGTCGTGAAGGGCGTCGGGAGCGGGCGCGAGTCTGCCATCCGCGCGTTCATCGCAAAGGGTATCGACGTCAACTCCATCAAGGATAAGACACCGGTCCCGCATAACGGCCCCCGCCCGAAGAAGCCGCGTCGCGTGTAATCATCTTCCATCCCTATGTCTGATCCGAAATGCAAAATCTGCCGCCGCGCAGGCGAAAAGCTCTTCCTCAAGGGCGCAAAGTGCTTCACCCCGAAGTGTACCTTCGAGCGCAAGCCGTCTCCTCCGGGCAAGCCTCTCTCTGAGCGCAAGCACCGCACGAACATCACCGAGTACGGCGTGCAGCTCAAGGAGAAGCAGAAGATCCGTAACGTCTATGGCGTATCTGAGAAGCAGTTCTCACGCTACGTGAAGGAGGCGACCTCCGAGAAAGGCGCAAGTCCGGTCGCGAAGCTCTACGAAAAGCTTGAGCGCCGTCTCGACAACGTCGTCTTCCGCATGGGACTCGCACAGTCGCGCGCGCATGCACGCCAGATGGTCTCTCACGGGCACATCATGGTCGGCAAGCACAAGCTCACAATCCCGTCATTCCAGGTTTCCGAGGGCGACACCCTGCGCATCCGCGAGGGAAGCAAGTCGTCGCCGCTCTTCACCGAAGCCGAGAAGAAGCTGAACGACGCAAAGAGCCCCGCATGGATGACGATCGACGCCGCAAAGGGCGAAATCAAGATCGTCGGTACCCCGAAGAACGACAAATCCGAGGTCGGATTCAATTGGCAGACGGTCATCGAGTTCTACAGCCGATAAACAAGAAAACACCAAACTAGTATTGTCAATAATCTGCGAATCGAGTATAATGCTCAACAGGTCCATTACTCGTCAATTGCACACTATCTATGGCTGATTACAACGTTGCATTGCCCTCGAAGCCGCGGGCGATCCATGAGGAGGGAAATATGGGAGTCTACGAAATCGAGGGACTCTACAGTGGCTACGGCCACACCCTCGGAAACTCGCTCCGCCGAATCATTCTCTCGTCGCTTCCGGGCGCCGCGATCACTCAGCTGTCCATCGACGGTGTGCTTCACGAATTCTCGACGATCGAGGGCGTGAAGGAAGACGTCATTTCAATCATCCTCAACCTGAAGAAGGTCCGTTTTCGTTTGTCGAGCGAGGAGCCGCAGACGGTCAAGCTCACGATGAAGGGCGGAAAGAAGATCACCGCCGCTGATATCGAGACTGGCGGCAACGCCGAGGTCTTGAACCCGGACCAGTATATCTGCGAGATCACCGACAAGAACGCCAAGATCGAAGCAACGATGACGATCGAGGTCGGCCTCGGATACCTCCCGAAGGAGGCCCTCATGAAGGAGAAGGTCGAGATCGGCTCGATCGCGCTTGATGCGGCATTCACACCGATCCGCCGCGTCAACTACGAAGTGGAGAACATGCGCGTTGGAGATCGCACCGACTACAATCGCCTGAAGATCACTATCGAGACCGATGGAACCCTGACCCCGCGCGAAGCGCTTGAGCGCTCGATCGAGATCATGATCCACCAGCTGAAGGCCATCATCGGATTCAAGGAGGAGGAGCTCGTGAGCGACACGGAGCCGATGAGCGAGGAAGCAATCTCTGCCGAAGCAGAGGCTGGCCGCGACGAAGTGGACACCGAATTCCTGAAGACCCGCATCGACAGCCTGAACCTTTCGGCCCGCACGCAGAACGCCCTCTCGGGAGCGAACATCCGCACCGTCGGAGGCTTGGTCCGCAAGAGCGAGGAAGAGCTTCTCGCGATCGACGGACTCGGCGAAAAGGGCGTCCAGGAGATCAAGCGCGCGCTCTCGAATTTTGGCGTCACCCTGAAGTCATAATCGCGAGATCCGCACCGTAACCACCACTGCCATGCGCCACCACAATTCCAATCGAAAGTTCGGCCGTACGACCAATCAGCGCCACGCGCTGCTTCGTGAACTCGCGAAGGCGCTCCTGACACACGGACGCATCACGACAACGGAAGCTCGCGCCAAGGAGATCCGCCCCGCCGTGGAGAAGATGGTCACGCGCGCGATCGATGCCACCCCCGCAGACAAGCGCGTTCTCGCAGCTCGCCTCGGAAATTCCACCCGCCTCGCAAAGAAGCTCGTCGACGAGATCGCTCCGAAGTACAAGACCCGTAAGGGCGGCTACACTCGGATCACGAAGCTCGGCGCACGCAGCGCAGGAGGCGACGCGAGCCAGATGGCCGTGATCGAATTCGTCTAATCATTCCACCACCATGCAAGAACACATCATTGATGCAAAAGGACGGACCCTCGGACGCGTGGCAACGGAAGCGGCAACGTACCTCCTCGGCAAAGACAAGGCAGCGACGATCAAGCGCAATGTCGTGGCGAATGTCCGCGTAAAGATCGTGAACGCCTCCGAGATGCACATCACCGACAAGAAGAAGGTCCAGACCACCTACCATCGCCACACCGGATATCCGGGAGGGAAGAAGACCGAGGACTTGGGACAGGTGATCACCAAGAAAGGATTCCACGAAGCTCTCCGTCGAACTGTGAAAGGCATGCTTCCGACCAATACGCTTCGTGAGAGGCGGTTGAAGCGCCTTGTCGTCGTCGACTAGGATTAGAGGAATACATCATCATGACCACAGCAACTACAACCAAAGCTCCGGCGAAGAAGCCCGCTGCAAAGAACTACACTGAAGCAGTCGGACGCCGAAAGACTGCGATCGCTCGCGTGCGCGTGTCCGAGGCATCAAAGAGCGCCTACACGATCAACGATCGCGATATCACCGCCTATTTCCCGACTGAGGAACTCCGTGCGATCGCGACCTCTCCGGTCGTGCGCGAAGGCTTCGAAGCGAAGTTCGCCATCACCGCGAAGATCGTCGGTGGGGGCATCCATGCCCAGGCCGAAGCGTTCCGCCATGGACTCTCCCGCGCACTCATCAAGTCCGGCGCCGAAGAGAAGACCGTCCTCAAGAAGATGGGATTCCTCTCGCGTGACGCTCGCAAGAAGGAGCGCAAGCACTTCGGACTCAAGAAGGCCCGCAAGGCGAGCCAGTGGTCGAAGCGCTAGGGCGTATCTCTGGCCCAAGATCTCTCCCTGGGATCTCCGAACAAAAGATATCCGAGAGGGTATCTTTTGCGTCAGGGAGCTTTTGAATCAGGGATCGAAATTGATACAATACCTTCACTATGGATACTGACGACACACGCATCGACGAGCACACGGCGGACCAAGGCAAGCCGAGCTCGGACACGGACGACGTCGTGTTCGAGGAAACGTCCGAGGAAACAACGCCCGCAGAGCGCATTGCCAAGCTCCGCACGAAGCTTGCCGCCTGCGAGGAGGAAAAGAAGCAGTACCTCGACGGATGGCAGCGCGCGAAGGCCGACTACGCCAACGCCGTAAAGCGCTCTGGGGACGAACGCATGGAGATCATTCGCTCGGCCAATGAAGCGCTGATCGCGGAACTGGTTCCCGTGCTTGAGAGTTTTTCGATGGCCATGGGGAACACCGAAGGCTGGCAGAAGGTGGACGCGAACTGGCGCACCGGCGTCGAGTATATCCACGGTCAGCTGGTCCGCACACTCGAGGAGCACGGACTCGCAACCATCGACCCGAAGGGCGCAGCATTCGACCCCCGCATCCATACCGCGATCGGCGAAGTTGTAACCGACGACCCCGCGCGGTATCATACGGTCGCCGAGGTCGTTTCGAAGGGATACGCACTCGGAGGAAAGACGATCAAATCTCCGACCGTGAAGGTTTTTGCGGAGCCGGGAGCCGATTCGGCAGCACCCGCCGCACATTCCTGATCTTCGCGCGATCCGCACACATTCATTTGCATCATTAGAAGTTATCTTTCAACGCATATGGGAAAGATCCTTGGTATCGATCTGGGTACGACCAACTCCGCGATGGCGATCGTCGAGGGGGGTGAGCCGCGCATCGTCGAGAATGTCGAAGGAGCGCGCACGACGCCATCCATCGTCGCAATCTCGAAGACAGGCGAGCGCGTTGTGGGCCTCTCCGCAAAGCGCCAGGCCGTGACGAATCCAAAGAACACGGTCTATCAGATCAAGCGATTCATCGGACACAATTTCAACGAAGACGACGTCCAGAAGGACAAGGCAGCAGTCCCGTTCGAGATGCGCGCGAGCGCGAACGGCGGGATCGAGGTCACCATGGGCGACAAGCAGCATCGTCCGGAGGAGATCTCCGCGATGATCCTCGCCAAGCTGAAGGCAGACGCGGAGCAGAAGATCGGCGAGCCGATCACGGAGGCAGTCATTACTGTTCCCGCGTACTTCAACGATGCGCAGCGCCAGGCGACACGCGATGCCGGAAAGATCGCCGGCCTTGAGGTGAAGCGCATCATCAACGAGCCGACTGCAGCAGCCCTCGCATACGGTTTCAACAAAAAGCGCAACGAAAAGATCGCCGTCTTTGATTTCGGCGGCGGCACTTTCGATATCTCCATTCTCGAAGTTGGCGACGATGTCATCGAGGTCAAATCGACCGATGGCGATTCGCACCTCGGCGGCAAGGATATCGACCAGACCATCATCAACTGGCTCGCGACAGAGTTCATCAAGGAGTCGGGGATCGACGTGCGCAATGATCCGCTTGCGAAGCAGCGCCTCGACGAAGCGGCAGAGAAGGCCAAGATCGAACTTTCGACCGCCGTTGAGACCGAAGTCAATCTTCCGTTCATCACTTCCGATGCATCCGGTCCGCGGCACCTGTTGATCAAAATGACCCGCGCACAGCTCGAGGAGCTTTCGCGCGAGTTCATCGACCGCGCCATGGCGATCACGAAGCGCGCGATGGAGGCCTCGCCCTTCAAACTCCCGGAGATCCACGAAGTTGTCTTGGTCGGCGGTCAGACCCGCATGCCCGCGATCCAGAAAGCGGTCGAAGACTACTTCGGCAAGAAGCCCAATATGACCGTGAACCCGGACGAGGTCGTCGCCGTCGGAGCGGCAATTCAGGGCGGCATTCTCCAAGGCGACGTGAAAGACATTCTTCTCCTCGATGTGATACCGCTTTCGCTCGGCATCGAAACCCTGGGCGGAGTCTCGACCAAGCTGATCGAGCGCAATACGACGATCCCAGCCTCCCGCTCGCAGGTATTCTCAACCGCAGCCGACAACCAGACTCAGGTCGAGATCCATGTCGTGCAGGGCGAGCGCCCGATGGCGTCCGACAATCGCACGCTGGGCCGCTTTATTCTCGACGGAATTCCTCCAGCACCGCGCGGCTACCCGCAGGTCGAAGTTTCGTTCGACGTCGATGCAAACGGTATCGTATCGGTGAAGGCCAAGGACAAAACGAGCGGGAAGGAGCAGTCGATCCGCATCGAAGCTTCGTCGACGCTTTCAAAGGACGAGGTCGAGCGCATGAAGCATGACGCCGAACAATTCGCCGCAGAGGACAAAAAGAAGCAGGAGCTCGCAGAGGCGAAGAATGTTTCGCAGGCGCTTGTCTACACCGCAGAGAAGGCGCTCAAAGATAACGGCGACAAGATCCCTGCCGAGCACAAAAAAGATATTGAGGAGAAGATTGCTGCGCTCAAAAAAGCACTTGAAGGCACTGACACATCCGCGATCACGACTGCATCGACCGCACTCTCCGATACGCTCCAAAAGATGGGGGAGGAGATCGCCAAGCAAAATCCGAGCGCAGGCGCGGGACCGGCCACAGACCAAGCTGGCGACGCAAAAGGTCCGGAAACTCCACCCGCAGGAGGCACCGTGCACGATATCTAGCAGAAAAGAAATGAAAATCCCCCGTAACTCCTTATGGGGATTTTCATTTTCAACACGCTCTGTATAGCGCATAGTATTTATTTGCTTGTCAACAACTGCACTGATTGCTATAATCCCACTCGCAATGGCAAAGGACTACTACGAAACACTCGGCGTCGCCCGAGGCGCGTCCAAGGAGGAGATCAAAAAAGCCTTCCATAAGCTCGCGCACCAGCACCACCCCGATAAGTCGGGCGGTGATGACACGCGATTCAAGGAGGTGAACGAGGCCTACCAGGTCCTCTCCGACGAGAAACGCCGAGCAGAATACGACACCTACGGACGCACGTTCTCCGGAGGCGGTGGTCCCGACATGTCCGGGTTCGGCGGCTTTGGCGGCGGACAGCAGGGATTCGATTTTGAGGGAGTCGATCTCGGCGATATCTTCGGTGATTTCTTTGGAGGCGGTTTCGGCGGAGGTCCGCGCGTCGAACGCGGGCGAGATATTTCGATCGACATCGAGATCAGCTTCGAAGAAAGCATGTTCGGCGTCGAGCGCAAAGTGCTCCTCGGGAAGACCAGCCTTTGCGACACCTGCGCCGGATCAGGCGCGAAGCCGGGAACGAAGATGAAGAAGTGTGCGACTTGCAACGGCAAAGGCAAGATCAACGAAGCGCGTAAAACCTTCATGGGCACATTCTCGACCGTTCGCCCGTGCCAGACCTGCAAGGGTGCGGGAGAAGTTCCGGAAACTGCATGTCTGACCTGTAAGGGCATGGGGATCCAGAAGCGCCAAGAAGAGATCGCGATTCCGCTTCCGCGCGGCATCAGCGACGGAGAGATGGTCCGCATGAGCGGAAAGGGCGAGGCAGTTGCGCGAGGCATCCCCGGTGATCTCTATATCAAGATTCATGTCCGCCCGCATGCCACATTCCGAAGAGAGGGGAACAATCTCGTTATGGATCTCGACGTCAAACTCTCCGATGCGCTTCTCGGAGCAACATACAGCATTACCGCACTCGATGGCACTCCGATCGATGTGAAGATCCCCGAAGGAGTGAAGTACGGCGACGTGCTCCGCTTGAAGGGAAAGGGCGTTCCTGAGCATGACCGCGGCCGCGCGGGTGACGTTCTGATCCATGTGAACATCAAGACACCAGCAAAGCTCTCCGGAAAAGTGCGCAAGCTCATCGAAGAACTCAAGAGGGAGGGGGTCTAGGGGGGGGCGGGAAAATTTCAGCAATACTTCATTTTTGTGCTTTGACAAATCAAAGTTGCATCGTATTATCATCTTGGAGTATTTTCTGATCTTCATCGCAAGAAGAAGAACAACACGTACAAGGGGATATTTATGTTTTCCGGCACTATTCCTCCGCCAAGCTTTACGCATGACGACGGTACACACCTGACGGAGGTTTTCGTCGCAAAGGAGCCGGGGATCCTCTGGCGTTCACCGATCCTTCGGCGCATTACGCTTCGCGCGCGACGCTCATACCGGCGTTACGGGAACGTTCCGCTCATCGACCACCACGATGACCAGTCCACAGTGCTCCTGATCCGCACAACCCTTACGCGTGCGGCACTCGGTCCCGCAGAATGGCTGTCTGTGCGATTCGTGCACGGCGATCTCCTGGGATCAAGAGACGCGCACCGGTTCCTCATGTGCCTCTCGGGAAAAGTCCCTGCCGTGCGAAAGCTCGCACCGATCTTCCCGCCGGAGCAAACCTTCCTCGCGCGGAGCGCCTTCATCTCGCGGATCTCCGGAATCCCGGCCCCCGAGACAAAGGGAGGGAAGCTGATCCGGACACCGTACGCCTTTGCGCATGCGATCCGCGCTTTTTTCCTCCTTGCTGACCTTCGGAACGAAACGATGCACCACCTTCTTGGGATCTATCGCGACGAGCTCATCGCACGGTCGCTTACGATCCCTGGACAGTATCGCCGTGTTCCGACCTTCTACACCGCAACAGAGATCATCGGGAGGGATCCTGCTGATGCGGTTTCGATCGATCGATCGATCGTCGCCTATGAATTTCCGACGTACTTCTTTGACACTGCGAAAGTTCAGGAATTGCTGCGGGAGCTCCTCCGAACCGGAGCGATCACGCGCGATGCACTTGCGCCCTATGTCGGCGGGCTCGGACATGTTCACACGATCGAATCCGGAAGAAATGTCCCGTACGCGAACTTGCGCGATCTTGGATCACTGTTCTCGTATCCCGCAGTCCCGATCCCCGGATCGACGCTGACCGGAGCCGAGCTCCGTGAGCTGATCGACCGCCGTGTTCCAGACGGTCCGCATCTGCGGATCATTCTCCGGCCGACATGGCGTCGAGAAGTCTCTCAGCTGATCTACTAAATTGTTTCGTTTTATGCGCGCCAGGAACACTGGCGCGCATTTTGCTATACTGGAAGATATGACAGACGACCGCACCTATCCTGGAGCACCACGCCTCTTTGAGGCAAAGGCGGCGCACGAGCAAAAGATTATCACCTACGAATCAGACGGAACGGCAATCATTTTGCCGCCAGGAGAGACCATTCCCATTCGCATTCCCCGCGAACGGCAGTTCGACCTGACGCAGGCGACGATCTTCGGTCTGAACGAACGCCTCACGGCAAGCGCATCATCGCCGATGATCGAGGCAGGGAAAACTCTGCGTGAGCTTTTCAACGATGAATGGGCATCCTACGATGACGCCCTTGAAGCCGCCGAAGGACCCGCGCTTCCATATGGCGTCTACGCATGGTATCCGCGGCGCAATGAGCTGGTTCGGTTTTGCCCGGAGTTTTGGCATCGTATCGTTGCCACAGCGAGCACATCGATGCTTTTTGCCGACCCGAAGGGCACGCTTTCATGGCGAGAAGTTCGAGAGCGACTTGAATCCATGACGATCGGCATCGCCGGAGCGAGTGTTGGAAACAACATCGCGCATGCCGTCGCAATGGATGTTCGCCCGCGCGCACTTCGGCTGGCCGACAAGAGCCGATACAAAATGGAGAATATCAACCGCGTACGGCTTTCCTATGCCGATCTCGTCGAGAGCGACACGCACCGAAAAGACGCCACCGAAAATCTTCTCCGCAATAAATCCGAAGTCACCGCGGAGCAGATCGCGACAATCGACCCCTTCATGAAGATCGAGGCATTTCCCGAGGGCCTCGCAAAAGAGAACATTGATCGCTTCTTCGGGGGGAACGGCATCCCGGCGCTCGATCTGGTCATCGAAGAAGTTGATGATCCGCGCATCAAGCTTTTCATTCGCGAGGAAGCGCGGAAGCGGAAGATCCCGGTCCTCATGGTGAGCGATCTCGGGTCATCGGTTCAGCTTGATGTTCATCGCTATGACCTCGATGCAAATCTCGGTCTGTCACACAGCGCAAGCGACGAGGATCTCCGCGCTGCCATGGAACTCGTCTACGACCACCCCGGCGATCGGGGAGCATTCTTCGCATTCGTAGACCTTTTGATCGGCTCGGACTACCGCGAGGGCCAGCTTGGAAAGATCATCGATCAGAAAACTGAGATCCCGACCTCGACGATCATCCCGCAGATGGGCTCTACCGCAATGGTCGCTGCCGGGATCATGTCGGAGGCGGTCGGCAATATCCGCCTCGGCCACGCGTATCCAGATCGCGTATTCTTCAACAAGCGAACGTTCACGATCACGGAGACAGGGAAGATTCGCTAGAGTATTTCGAGCACCTCGTCGACAGGAAGACGAGGGGAGTGCGGCCGCTTTTCTTTGATCTCCGTATCAAGGGGTTTCCCGGTGCGAAAGACCGCCGCAAGCGGCTCCGTTGTTCCGAGCGTCGTCGCAAAAATGCGATTAATGAGGCGCACCTCGACGATCGCCGCGTGGATCGCAACCGCATAGCCGCGCGATTCGAGCATGAGCCAGAGATGCTCCAGTGCCCGACCAGCATTGATCCGATCCGCGATCTCATCGTTTGCGGTGGTCAAAAAGCCGATTACGGGAGATTTTTCGAATCCCACCTTTCCGCCAAGCGAAAATCGGAGCATGTCTTCGGGTTCGAG
>DATIBL010000005.1:0-3600 GCA_035457505.1 Minisyncoccota bacterium
CTTCCGCAAGGCGCATCTTGCCGCCCCATCCGTGCCGGCGCAATTCCCAATGCTTCCGATGGATCGTCTCGTACACGTCGCTTGATCCCGTAAATGAGAATCCTGCGACATCAGACGATGAGAGCAGTGCATCCGCCATCGTTCCCCCTGGCCCGGGTGCGAATCCGACGAGCATCGACGGATCGATCCCCGCGCGTGCAAGCCCCTCGGCGATGATCGACATCATCAGATGTCCGCAGAGCGACGACTTGTCTGAACTCTTTTCGATCACCGGATTCATCCCGGCAAGAGCGAGTGTGTTCATTCGCATCCCGATCGCGCCAGGAAAATTGAACGGCGAGATCGTCGCAAAAATTCCGTGCGGAACGAGCCGCATGCCGTTGAATTGGCCGCAGATATCCGCCGTCGGCATAACCTGCCCAGCATTCCAGAATTCCTGGAGATAGTACGCATGTGCGAGCGGGAAATCGACCTCTTCGTCGGTCTCCCAGTATGCCTCGGCGAGACTCTGTCCGGTCTCGTACTGCTTGGCCGCGACAAGAAGCCAGAAGCGCTCGCGAGCCAGTTCGTGAATCGACACGAGCGCATCGATCATCTCCTCCGGAGTCGTATGGTGATACCGCGTTCGCATCTCTTTGCGCATCATGGGCAAAAGATGGTCGAGCGGCATCTGGACCGGATCGAAATGCTGGAAACGTCCGATCGTCATCCGGGTATCGTTTGGGTTGACCGAAACATATGTCCCAACAGACGGACCAGCGAGCAAATGCCTGCCGGCGATAAGATGCGCGTATTCTTTGCCGAGATAACCTTTTGCAAGGGCTGCGCGCCCAGCAAGGATCGCTTGGTGAGTCTTCGGGTCAGCAAAATTCGGCGCGGTTTTTGCCGCAAGCGTATCCGCGATCGCGTTTCGACTGAGCTTCATGAGCCACAACTCCTGATACGAACAAATCCACTTGTCAAACTAGCCCGAGAGAGACTCCCCGTCAATTGCTTGCCTTTCCACCCCTATTTGATAGACCAAGAGAGGAGTAAGTACGTTCAACGAACGCATAAGGAGGCGCCATGAGCCAAAGAAAGGGCCACAAGAAGAGCGAACAGGACCTTCGAAGGGATTTTGCACGGCTTCTCTCTGATCACTATGACAAGATGCCGATCTTCCCCGTACGTGCGAGGGGTTCTTTCATTTGGGATACGGAGGGGCGGCAGTATATCGATGCCGTGAGCGGCTATTCCTGCCTCAACCTCGGCCACCGCCACCCTGCCATCCTGGCTGCAATTCGCGATTGGCTTGAACCCGATGAGTACGGAACCGGCGTTCTCCAGGTCGTTCCGAATGTCTACGGAACACCATACCTTTTCGATGCATCCGAGATGATCACAAGCATGTTCGGATACGATAAGGTCTGCTGGATGAATTCCGGCGCCGAGGCAGTCGAAACTGCGCTCAAGCTTGCCCGCAAGTGGGGCTATCTTCATGGGAAAGCAAACAAGAAGACCCACAACGCTGAGATCGTTGTCATGGATGGCAACTTCCACGGCAGAACGACGGGTATCATCTCGTTCTCGTCCGAAAATAAGTACAAGGCATTTTTCGGACCGTACATGCCAGGCTATCTCCGAATTGCATTCGGCGACGCGGCGCAGCTCGATGATGTGCTTGCGAAGCGACACAATATCGTCGCGGTCCTGATCGAGCCGATCCAGGGCGAAGGCGGAGTGATCATCCCCCCGAATGGATATCTCAAGGCAGTTCGAGAATCCTGTACACGCCATGACGTCCTCATGATCGCGGATGAGATCCAAACCGGCCTCGGAAGAACGGGGGCGCTTACCGCGTGCGATCACGATGGTATCCGCCCAGATCTGTTGATCCTTGGGAAATCCCTTGGCGGTGGCGTCGAGCCGGTCTCAGCAATTCTTGGGAACGAGCAATTCATGGTCTTCACATCCGGAGAACATGGGAGCACGTACGCAGGAAATCCGCTTGCAACGATCATCGCAAAAGCGGTCCTGGAAACGATCGAGAGAGACGGCCTTTGCGGGCGATCGCGGAACCTAGGTGCACACTTCCAAGCAGCGCTCACTGCAAAGCTTGCAGGCAATCCGCTCGTGAGCGAGATCCGCGGTCGCGGTCTCATGATCGGCATCGAACTCGTGCCAGGAACAAGCGCAAAGCATATCCTGAAGACGTTGCTCGATTGCGGGGTCATGTGCAAGGATGCGCATGGCGTTATCCGGATCTCGCCGCCGCTGACAACCGACGCAGACACGCTCGACGACCTTGCGAATCGGATCGCACGCGCGTTCACGATCGCAGTATAGAAACCACAAATAAAAGCGCCCCGAAGCATATTGCTTCGGGGCTTTTCTTACGCCGGCGGTGTTGTTTCCACCTGGGATGGTGAACACGGAACCGGATTCGGAACCCGATATGGATCAACGGTGCTTGCAATCGCAAAGATCCGCTTCATGAACTCTGCGGCAAGGAGTGCAGTCTTCGGCTTGCCGCGGAATCGTCCGTCTCGGTAGCGCTGTTCGCGCTTTGGATTGAGCTCGACGATATCCCCGCCGATCACCTTCCCGGTTCCGCCGACAAGTGCGGCGATCTCCTGGACGAGCCCCATCGACATCCGTCCATCCCGGTCATACGCAACCGCCGGAGCCCAGTAGGCATGCACGGCGTCGAGATCAAACGAGACCCAGACCGCATCCACGCGATCGAGGAACGCGCGGAGGCTCGCAAAGAGATCCGTATGCGCATGCTCAAGATCGCGATAGGTCCAGAGCGTGAATCCGCATTCCACAGACTCCCGGATGAAGCGCGCTTCCCCGCTCTCGTAGCTGTCCGCTCCGATATGGAACCATTGCGACGGATCCATAAATTGATTCGGATAAGCGCTCGCGCCCACCGCATCCAAGAGCGAGGGGTGTCCGGCACCGAGAAGCGCTGCGATCGGCATGCCGTTCGTATTTCCCGACGGAGAGCCCGTGGTCATCGCATGCGCATCAAGATGCGCATCGATCCAGACAACGCCAAGGCGTTTGCCGTATGCGCCGAACGCCGAGGCGATCGAGCCCATCGGAGCCGAGTGATCACCGCCGATCACGAGAGGCCGATAGCCCGCCGCGATCGCGCCGCCGACCTCATGTCCGAGAATCATGCATGCCGCTGCCGTCTCGTCGCAATAATGCGGAAGATCGCGAGGCGGCTTCGAGGTCCAGAATCGCGATCGCAGATCATCGTGAGTAGCCGGATCGCAAAATAGCGTATCGAGTGCGTCGCGCGCGACCAGAGAGAGATCGGGATCGTGCATCGCATACGAAAGAAACGCGCCGGGTCCCGACCGCGTCCCGCTGCGATTACCGCCGAGATCAAACGGAAAGAGGAGCAGCTTCGGTGCACGTGCGCGCATCATCGCCTCGCCTGAACATTCTCCGGGCGTACAATACCATGAAATATGCCGAACGCAAGATATGCGGAGTTTCGAACCGCCCTAGACCCCGATGCACGCGTTGAAGGCATTCACCTCGGCATTGTAGGTCTGAATGAGCGTGCGCATCCGAGCAACAAGCGTGTTGTAGAGATCCACGAGCGCA
>DATIBL010000006.1:0-3777 GCA_035457505.1 Minisyncoccota bacterium
AAGTCCGCCATGAAGATCTCCTGCTCCTTGATGGTGCCGAGCGTCTTGTTGGTCAGCCGCACATTGGCGCGCAGCGGCGTCTCATACGAGAGCTTGTTCTCGCGCGCATAGTGCTCGTCGAACCGAGGCGCCGAGAGCTCGAAGCTCACGAACTCGAGATCGAATTTCTTTTTCGAATAATCGCTGATCGGAGAGAACTCCGCAAAGAGCTCTTTCAGACCCTCGCGAACCAGCCAGTCGTACGACGACTTCTGCATCTCGACGAGATTCGGCATCTCTGTGAGTGCATCCTTGAACCGCCCGAATGTCTTCTTCTTTATCGCCTCCATAACCACCAGTGGAAGATACATCGAATAAAAATAAGGAACGTTGCACCTGCTCTCGCTCCGGAACGAATGCCCGACTCGCATTCGCGCGCGGCGCGAGAGCAATGGAAAGAGCGATGAACGTGCGCAAAGCCCAGCACCTTGTACAGGCGTTGGGTCTTCAGCTCCACACGAATTAAACTCTCTTGTTCAGCAAACGCGTGCTGTTAGCGACAAACTGCGCGAGACGCCACCGGTACTCAATCGATATGGCAGTGACGATCATTATAGGGCCATTTCTAGCACTCTGTCAAGAAACAGAGCCGTTTTTTTATCGGCACAAGGGTATTTGTCCACAGTTTCGACAATTCCGCCAAAATGTGCCAAAAAACCGGCTTTGTTGAGCGCTCCCCTGCCACCCCGACGAGTCTTCGCCGTTTTTCCCATTTTTTGGGGTGTGGATAAGTCTTGCCAAAAGACGCTCGTAGGTATTGAAAACCCCACCCGAAATGGGTGAGGTGAAATCATGTTGGATTCCTTCGCTGCACAACTAGAGTGCGGCGTCTCGCTCGCGATTCTGGCGGAGCGCGGCTCCCCAGAGCGGGTCACTCTCGATCTTTTGGTGCATCCACACAACTGGATCAATGGCCCCTTCTTCGCATGCGCGGTGCAGAATGCCGATCCCTGCTCGTGCGATCACTCCGAGCGCGCGCTCGCTGGACCATTTCGGGTTCCACTGCGAGCGCACAGTGAGAATGCATGACATAAGGCGATCAAATTCCGTAACGATGAGCGACCGATGAAAATCGCGCGGGGTGTCCCGATAAAACTCATCCTGATGGATCATGGAGTGAACCTTCTCCATGTTCTCACATGCCCACTTCAAGCTCATCATGAGAACACAGAGCCCGGACGAGCATTCGGCAAGCTCCTCCTCGCGGAGAAGCAAGTGGCGGCGGCGCATGTGCTCCGCGACCCAGATCGCATCGTTGCGGACAGACCAGGGAACCGAGAGCGAACATTCGATCATCGAAACGTCCATCTGGACGACATTCTGTGCGGTATTCTGTGCGGCGCGCTTCGACATCATCGAACTCCTTTGGTGGACGGAAAAACAAAAGCTCCATACTGAATACCATGTATTGGAGTTTTGTCAAACACAAATTCGGAACACCCCCGCTACTTCGACTCAGCATCCTTTGTCCGCATAGATGCCCTCCATGCGTCGATCTTCTTGTGATCCCCGGACAAGAGCACGTTCGGAACGCGGTACATCTTCCCTTTCCAGAGAAGCGCCTCGGGGCGCGTATACACATCCGGGCTAGCGACGCGCTCCTCCTCGACGGATTCAAAATCTCCAAGCACGCCCGGGATCTGCCGCGCGACCGCATCGATCGCGATCATCGCCGGAAGCTCGCCGCCCGTGAGCACATACGGGCCGATCGTCACCTTCTCTGCTCGGAGGATCTTTGCGGCACGCGCGTCGATGCCTTCATAGCGGCCGGAGAGAAAAATGATGTCGTCGTAGCTCTTGGCCCATTTGCGAGCGAGGGTGTTCGTGAACTGCACCCCGTCGGTGGCAAAGAACACGACTTTCACGCGTTTTGTCTTCTTGCCTTTCGCTTTCGCTGCCGCCCTTATGAACGGCTCTGCTTCGAGCACCATCCCCGGACCGCCGCCATACGGACGCCGATCGATTCGGCGCCATTTGTCCTTGGTAAAATCGCGCGGATTGTAGTAGCGCACAGAGATGGCTTTGTCTTTCTGTGCGCGGCCCAAAATCGACGCGTCGCAATACGCCTCGCAGGCCTCAGGAAAAAGCGTCACGATATGAAATCGCATACGGCAAGAGTACTCGATAGGATGCCCGGGGCGCAATCCCTGGCCGAGAGACGCGAGGCGTCCTCTACTGCATCATCTTCATCGCGTCGGACACAGACGGCTCGGAAGTTCCCGCCGCGCTGTCGGCGGCCGGAGCCGAATGGTCATGCTCGTTCGCCCCGGTAGCTTGATCGAGCTCCGTGTGCATGTGCTCATGCATCCCCTGCTCCATCATGCCTGCCATCTCCATGTGGCGGCTTTCGCCCGCAACGAGTCCCGTCGCGTAGCCGATCGCAAACCCGACGCCAAGCGCAAGGATTACGGCGATCAAGAGCATGACCGTCTGGCTCGGGATCGGATTATTCTGCTGGTTGTCCATATCGATGAAAAATGAACGATAATACACTCAGTATACTCCCGCTCGCAGATGAGAAAAACCCCCGCGTCATGCGGGAGTTTTGTGCCTGCCCGTCCAGAGCGGCATGGCATTGAGATAGGTGGCGAACGATCCGACACAGATCACTTTTTCCGGAATGTCGTTCCCCAAACGCTCCGGGAGCAATGCGACGCCATACCCAGCATCGAGTGAGGCGTGGATCGCGCACGATGCATCGGAATTCCGACCAAGATCAGAGACATGCTGCCAGCGCAGGATCTCGCAATCGCGCGAGCCGCGGAGAATCTCATCGCAATGCACCGCGGTGCAATCCGCAGAGATAAAGAGATACATATGCGGACCGTCATCTGCGCGACGGCCGAGATAACGCTGATCAAGCCAGCCAATCGCGACCGGCCGTCGCTCGCGAAGCGCGCGAGAGATGCGTTCGACGATCTCGGACGGAGCGCGAATGTCGAAAGGATCGACCGCAGTGAATTCCTGAATGCGCGCGATCATGGCCGCCAACTCCGAGGAACTTCTTCCCTCACGCTATCCTGCGCGCGGTTTCTGTCAAACGCTGCATCGAGAATGCTCGCGCGAGTGCGGCAGCGATCGGCGTACGCGAACGCGCCGCCCCCTTGCGAGGACGGCGCGTTCAATTCCATCTCCAGATGCACCGATGTGCAGACTAGAGTTTGAGATCTTCCATCACCTCATCCACCGAGCGAGCGGCGGACGATGTAGCTTGCGCCTGCGAACGCTTCCCACCCTCCGGCTCGTTGATCTTGAGATTCACACGGGCATTGTTCTTCATGCCCACAACGCGCAAGAGCGTGCGAATGGCCTTTGCGGTATTCCCCATGCGACCGATGACCTTGCCCATGTCGGCAGGATCGATGTCGAGCGTGAGAAGGACACCCATTTCATCGACCGTCCGGTTCACCTTCACGGCATCCGGATTGTCGACCAGCGACTTCACCACGTATTCGAGGAACTCTCTGTCTCCGTACGTCTCAGCCATAGCGACAGTTCATTCTGATAAGCGTGCTGCAGATCGACCGTGATTCTGCGTTCCTTCATTATTGAGAACCTGGGGCGTTTGTCAACGCGGGCAGTGGGGAGAGCGGCGCAACAAAAATGACTCCGAGCGGAGCCATTTTTGATTCGTGTCTTATGCGGCAGCCTTGGCCTCCTCCTTCTTGATCGGAGTCTTCTTGTTCAAGGCGTTGCGCTTCTTCTCCGGGATCGCGCGAGCATCCACGAGAAGGTTGT
>DATIBL010000007.1:0-13382 GCA_035457505.1 Minisyncoccota bacterium
GGGCGACCATCCACCTTTGGTACGTCGTAGCCTCGCGCCTTGAGGAAATCGATGATCGGCCAGGTCCTCGCCTCGTATTCCTTGAGACGATTCGGGATCGTGTTCGGATCATCAAGCGTGCGGCGATAGAGTTCGCCGGCACAAACAGGGCAGTATTTCGGCGTTTCGACGGGGTAATACTGCATAAGGACCGGCGTCTTGCACTCCTTGCAGAGCAGCCGCTTCCCGTTTCTGGCGATCGAATCCGACGGATCGACGTCTAAATGGAAAAAGAACATTCGATCCTTCCCATAGAGCTGCTCGAGGACCGGGATCAGCCCCTCGGCCTCGAACATAGTCCGGGGCGAGCCGGAATAGACGATCCCCGCACCCTGGTCGGATAGTGTCCGGGTCATACGCTCTACTTCACCAAGCACGAAGCTCGGAGTATTGAGCTCCCCCTTCTCGAAGATGGCACGCTCTTTCACAACAAGCGGATCCGTTTGGCGCGAGGGATCGTACCAGATCATCTCGAGCATGCGCCCGGTGTCGAAATTCGCGAGTCCGAATGCATTGGCAACAAGGTTCGCCTGCGTGCCTTTTCCGGATCCCGGATAGCCGTAGAATGCGACGACAATATGTTCTCTTCTCATGGGGATTGCTTTAGTTGTTCTTCGATGACACTACCATATCTGAATTTTCAAAGAAGGAGAAATTATCCTATCTCCCGTAAAAGACATTCATACGTCCTTTACTTGAGCCATACTTTCATTTAGTAAAGTTATCCACATGTTGTGCTTGTCCTTTATGTCCTTAAGGAATATACTTTCGCCAGATGAGTTTGCGATAGTTTTGGGATGGGCCCCCTAGAACCGTTGCAAAACAAAAATTGTTCTGTCAACAAAAACAAAATACACGCCTTTCCTCCACAACAAGACCCGGATCAGTCCGGGCAAGCCCCGGAGCTCCACCCGGGGTTTTCTTTTACACAATTTTTATTTTTGCGGAGCGAGGAGGAATCGCTCGATCGCGATCGCAAGGTCGATCTTTCCTTCGTGCGCGTCGTGGTACATCTCTTTGAGTTTCCCCACCATCGTGAGAAGCTCCTCGGGGTCCCGATCTTTTGCGTAGGTACGATATTTTCGATACGAAAATCCATTCACCCCAAAAGCGGCTCCTTCGGCCTCATTGGCCGCGATCCGCGACAAATAGAGCGTCTTTGCGGACCAAAAAAGCATGCCATGGATCGGTTCCGCTTCCTCGCCAGCATCGCGGAGCTCCACAAAGGTCGTCCATGCTGATTTTTTGTCCCCTCGGGCAAATGCATCCGCAAGGGTAAATACAGCAGAAACTTCTTTCTTTTCGGCTTTTTTTCGCAGAAATTCCTTGACCAGCTGCGCATGCTCGCGCAAAACACGGGCAAGTTCCGCCTTTGGCTTGGTCTCCCGTACGATGATCGTGTGGGGGGAACCAGCAAGGAGTGCCGCGCGCTCCTCAAGAAACGCCACCCCATCGGCAATTTCTCCGACCCCGTCGAGTGACACGATCATGGAGCCGCCGAACATGTTCTCGGCAGTCGCCACCTCGAGGATCCGTTCGGCATCGAAGGTTTCAGCCTCAAAGCGCTCGACACGCGTCTCGGGTGACGCCGCGCATGCTCGCACGATCGCCTGCCTCACTTCCGCGCGGGCAGCAGCACTCTCCTCGCCGATGTACACATGCAGCATGGGCACATTCTACCGTGGTGGTAAAAGAAAAACAGCCTTGCCGAAGGCAGGCTGTTCCAGCACATCATCTCGTGATTCCAAGATCTTTTCGAATATTCCGAAGGAGTACCAGCGCCCACCCGAGCGTTTCCGTAGACAAGGCGCTCGTAATGTCCGATAGGCCGGTGTTCTCGAGAAACCGAAAAAGACATCGAGAATCCGGCTCAGGAAGGCCATTCTCTGGGATGTGGACCTCATTCGCCGCCCGGATCACCTGGGGCATCATCTCCGAGAGATACGCCTCCGCGTCCGATGCGCGATCCTCCGGAAGATAGATCGCTTCGCGCACCTCCTGGAATACCCGCACCATGAGCGTATAGGCAGAGCCTAGCGCATCGTCCGAGAGCTTGTCCGCATACGGCAAGTAATGCGCATCAGCAAGGAATTGCCGCATCGACATCACCTGCATTGCAAGATCGCTCTGTGTTCCTTTTTCTGACGAGAACGCGTTCTCGCGGATCGCATAAGCGATCCGCATGTCGAATTGCGAATTCATCGTTTCTCTCCCGTCCAGCATGGCATTCATTTCGTCTTCTCCGAAATCAAAAAGAACTCGTGCACCCTTCGTGCACGGATATACGCTACACCCGTATTGTTATTCGTCAAAAGAGGAGAATGCCTTTTGTACACGTCCGGTTGCAAGAATCGCGCGAGTCAACCCGTTCGTCATATCCGAAAAACGGCTCTGTGAGGCGAAATATTCTAAATCTTCCCTTGTGTGTGCGTCGGATCCGCCAGCCGGGACCGCCTTGTGGCGGCGAAGGATCTCCGCGATCGACGCACGGTCGGCTTCGACGCGCGCAGCTTCGGGAGTTCCTTCCATTCGAAGGCCATACACGATCTCTGCACCATCCAGTCGCCCCTCCGCGATCAACCGCTCGAATGCAGGCATATCGATCTGGCGTGCGACGCTAAAATAGTGCGCAAGGATGGCAACCCCTCCCGCGCCGCGGATCAGCGCTGCCGCTTCGTCGAGATCCGGCATATAGCGATGTTCCTCGTACGCAGGCCGGAATGCCTCTGGGGAAAGAAAAAGCGCGTAGGGATACTGCGATTCGCCTTTTGCCATCATTTGCTCATAGGCACGAGCGATCAAGGGGTCCTCCTTGGCTTCTTCCTGCATCTTCTGACGCAATCCCTCCATGATGGCCGTATTTTCCGGATGCGCCGCAAGGGCACTCACGATGTGCGGGCGCCCCACAGACTCGCCGCCGGATTCGCGCAGGCAATCTTCCGCCGAGATCACAAAGCCGAGATCATTCAGTCGGCGCACCATCCCCTCCATCCGCTCTACGCGGGCGATTTGCGCCTTGGAACAATGCTTGCGCAGTTGTGGGTTCGCGGGATCCACAAAAAGCCCAAGAATATGAAGATTTCCGACATGCGCACCGCCCATATCCTTCGGAAGTGCGGCCGAGATCTCGATTCCGATGATCCATTTTGTGGCTCGGTGTCTCAGTGTTTCAAGCACCTCAAGGACTTTGGCATCCGGAACTGCATCATGGTCGGTATAGGCAAGCACAGTGACTCCGAGCGATTCTGCGAGCTCAAACAGCTCAAGATGGCTCAATTTTCCGTCAGAAAGGGTGGTGTGCGTATGGAGGGATTCACTCATGGATGCAGTGTACCATGGGCCAAGTCTCGCCGAAGCAAATTTCGTAGGCCCATTCCGTGCAACCAGCCTCAGTACAAGGTCGGACCTTGTACGGGGAGAGCGCGCTTGTCCGGACAAAAGAAAACGGCGCCGTAGCGCCGTTTTTTGATCATTTTGATCATGTTCCTGCGATCTGTGCTTTGTACAAAGCTAGGCCTTGTACGGCGTCGATCTCCTTAGCGTGTGACTGGCACATACATCGCCGGAGGTGTTCCGTGCCGTCCCGGACGCACATTGCTGCCGCTGCATTCCCACTCACCGCCGTCGGAATAGTCTTGCCCTGAAGGGCTCGTCCATCCTCTGGTTCGCCAACTACAGGGAGTGGACCCTGTCGCCTCTCTTGTGATTCGTGCAGCCTCCTGGCGCTGATATGCCTGTTCCGACTGCATCGCATCAAAAATACCGCCAAGGTAGGCCCCAGATACCACTCCGAAAATCTGCATTCCGGGAGACGCATGCTCGGTCAGCGCATACCCCGCCGCACCGCCAACGGCAGCACAGCCGGAAACGAGAAGCGATGCCGAAATCGCAAGAATACCGCTCAACGAACTCATCTTTTTCATGATCTTCCCTCCTGGAAGCGTTTGACCTGAGCTGAGTATACCATGAATCATACTTTTAGTCAATATTCTGTGCTGTTTTGACTCCTACTCTTCATCATCTCACCCGAAATATAGCCGTAAATTTGACATTTTATCAAATCTGTGCAGAATTACTTCCTGTAGGAGCTCTTTTCTCTTTGACAGCACAGGGCAACATCAACACAGGAGAGCATCATGCTCATCGCTATCTTCCATCTCTTCGCCGCCATGGTATTCCTGGCGGGTTTTGGGGTTTGCACGGCATCGGACATTACGTTTTCGAGTGTTCCGAGAGTCATTACCTTTGATCGCATGCTGCCGACGGCGAGCACAAAGCTCATCGCACAAGTCGCCATCCCGGTAAGCACCCGGGCATCCGCAGCGTCATCGCTGACCCAGAACAGAAAAGAATCAACCGAGCAAGAAACACGAGTTGTGCAAAGCGGCGATACGCTGATTGGTCTCTTTGGGATTCGTCAGTATCGTCTCGTCGCAGAATTCAACAGCATCGCGAACCCCGATCGCATCTTCGTCGGACAAGTGCTTCGTCTTCCGCCTGGGATAACGCATGTTCCGCTATCCGCGAAGCGCGCGGCGACCGTAAAAGCGGTCGCAATCGCTCCGATTCGCGCTCTGCCGGAATACGTGGAAACACAGTTCGGAACCGCCTGGGTCTACCCCGGCACCAATCGCGCCGAAACGACGCGAGAAACGCTCGCGTGGAGCGCTCCGGATATCGCCGCATCAACCATGCTTGCCATGAAGAGGTGGATCAGCACGAATCAGATCTCCGAAGAAGCACAGGAATCGCTTATCGATCGAATCGCGGAAAACGACCGTACGGTCGTTACACTTACCGTCGGCGATCGTTACGACGCAATGCTTTTCGCGGGAAACGACTATCGCGAGCAGGTACTCGCGGCGTGGAGCGAACAGCGCCACTACCATGGACTCTGCTACGGGGTTCGGGTTCGGAATATGGACTATCTCATGATCCGGGAGCTTGCTTCTGGAAACTGGATCTTCCATTCCCTGCCCACCACGGGCACGGAGGAAAACATCGCGTGCGAACGCTTGCGACGATCGCTCTGATCGCCGCCATTGGACCCATTGTTTGACTCATGATCGGAGGTGCACACCACAACAGCAAAAAACGATCCAGGGATAGGTAATCTTTCTGTTTCTTCACTCGGGAGTTCTCTTATGAAAAGCAATATGCTCGCGCTCGTCGCTGCCCTCGCCATCTCTTCCTCCACTTTTGCGACCGACCCCACCACGGGTTCGTCGTGCTCGACCTGCGGAACCAGCGTCGTGGCCACTCAGGCCACCACCTGGGGCACCGCGAACGGCAGTACGATGTCGCGGACCTGGGGATATAGCGGCGTCGCCGGAACACACGAGGCAACCAACGGCACGACCAACTTCCAGCTTGAAGCGGGCCATCTCGCCCTAGGCACCGGTCGCATGACCGGCACATCAGGGCTCACGGGCATGGAACGGCGCACCATCGAATGCGGCGTCTGCGGATCAAGCTCGGTCGTGAACCGCGGCGATGTATTCGCCGACGCACAGGCTGGCGATCCGCACACGGAAGTGATCGGCCAGGTGATCTTCACCGGAACACATGACGCGCGCAACGGCACGACGAGTTTCGAGACGACGAGCGGCTTCCGAGCCACTGGGACTTTCCGGGCATCCGGTGATACGCATGGGGGCTTCTCGGAAGTCCGGATCGGTTCCGGCAACTAATCGCTTCCCATCGATCGCTCTACACCCCTCGCGGGTGTAGAGCAGAAAGGAGATTCCATGGAACGGATCATCGGTTTTCTGTGTTTTCTGTTCGCCACGACGGCTTTCGCCGGCGATCAAACGGCTATCGACATGCAACAGTTCTCCGGCTCCCAAGCGACCGCGAACCCGACCTACAACTTCGGCGGACCGAGCGCAGTGATCGGACTCCCGCAGCATCCGATGTCGGCTCCGCCGGGTATCTACGACCGACTCACCGTTCCGCCCTATGCGCTTTTTGGCGTCTTGGATCGGATTACGGCCCAATTCGGAGAAGTGGAGATCTCGGACGAACGCGATGTCGCTCAGGTTGCACGCGAAAACGAAGACGCACGCGTGGTCTTCGCGCCGATGCCGGCATTCGGAGCACTCAAAAGCTTTCCTGCCTCGCGGCCATTCAGCGCAGTCTTCACGCCGAAGCTCGAGAAGCGCGTCCGACTCGTCGGCAGCGTCTTCTTTCAAGCCAAGGAAGGGCGGACCGTGCTGCCACCCGCAGACAAGGGCCACATCGTGGCGCTGCTTCGGGAGGTCGGCGGCCATCTCGGCCGCACCTACGTGATCGCTATTCCGCAAGGGTACGGCGTCGTTGTCGGTGTCGAGAACGAAGGCACCACCATCGGCGTTTCGAGCGTCCTTTCGCATCTCGCACAAGTTTTCGTGGGGATTGGACCGACGGCGTCGGCACAAGATGGCGTCACGCGCCCGATCGCATCGTGGGGCCAATCGTATCTCGTCCTCGTCGAGGATGAGGCGGAGGGAATCCCCTTCCGCGTCGAACTTGCGACCCCCGAGATGGTGGATCGCGAACGTACGGCAACAAAGGCGGCAAAGGATGCTGAGCGTGCAGCAGAGGAACGTGCCCAGCATGCCGAACGCGAACGCAAAATCGCAGAAGAACTCGCCGAAGCGCATCGCGTTGCGGCCGAAGAAGCGACTAAGCGTCTCGCACAGGCAGCAGCACCGAAGCCCGTCGCGATCGCACCAGCAAAGCGGCACCATCCCAAACCGGCCGCGGTTGCCGCAAAAGCATCTGTACCATGTCCGTGCGATACAAAGAAATAATTTCCAGTTCTTTCAACCGATTGAAACGGGCCCCGAGGGGGCCCGTTTTTCTTTTCTTGCGGAAAATCGTTTATTTTTCCGTCGCCCACCGGGAGAGCTTCGGAATGACGGCATGCGCAAGGTCGTAGGCCTTCGCATCCGTAATACCGAGCTTGGAAGTCATGTGCGCGATCGAGCGTGTGATCATTTCGTCGAGCGAAAGATCTGGCTCCACAAAAGCGCCGGATTTGTAGCAGAGCGTACAGTATTCGCACGCAGGTGTTCCGTCGGCCTTCGTTCCATAGAACCCTTCTCCGATCGGCATACCGCAGCTCTGGCAACGTGGTCGGTCTGTCATGGGGACACTGTAGCAAGAACGAGAGTTCTCATGCAATGCCGAACCGCACCCGGGCGAAATATTCGCTATTTCCGCGGCAGCTCCGTCATGCTCCCCCAACGTTTCCCTTCGGCTGCGTCCACCACAAGCGGGATGTGCGCGATCGCCGTCCCATCCGTCACGTGTTCCATGGCCTGACCGATCACCGTCACCGCATGGTCGATCGTCCCCTTTGCGTCGTCGACTTCAAAAATGAGTTCATCGTGGACCTGAAGAAGCAGTCCGACCTTCCCCGTAAGCCCCTCTTCTGCAAGCGCTGCATCCGTGCGCCGCATCGCGATCTTCACCAGATCCGCGGCCGTTCCTTGGAGCGGCGCGTTCATCGCCATGCGCTCTGCCGCAGCGCGGAGATACGGGAGTTTCGAACGCATATCGCGGAAATGACGCCGTCGGCCAAAAAATGTCTCTGTGTATCCTTTCTTTGCAGCCGCAGCCTTCACTGCATCAAAATACGCGCCGATCTTCGGGAACGTCACAAAATATTGATCCATGAATTCTTGCGCTTCTTCGCGCGTCGATCCGAGATTCGTCTTGAGCGCATTCACTCCCATGCCATAGATGATGCCGAAGTTGATCACCTTTGCGCGGCGGCGCATCTCTTTGGTCACCGCATCCGGCGCAACGCCGAACACGCGCGACGCGACGGCGGTATGCGCATCCGCTCCGCTCTGGAATACCTCCGTAAGCCCCGGGTCCTCCGAGAGCATGGCGAGTACGCGCATCTCGATCTGAGAATAGTCGAATGCGACAAGCGTCTTTCCTTTTCCTGCCACAAACGCATCGCGGATCGCCTCGCCGAGTCCTTCGCGCACGGGAATGTTCTGCAGATTCGGATCCGACGAGGACATGCGTCCGGTGGTCGTCCCTGCAAGGTGGAATTTCGCATGCAGCCTCCCGTCCGCTCCCACCATGCCGGGAATATTGTCGATATAGGTCGAGAGCAGCTTTTGGAGTTCGCGATATTCGAGAATCTCGGCGACGATCGGATGCGCATCGCGGAGCTTCTCAAGCTCGGATTCACGCGTCGAACGCGCACCGCCATCGGTCTTCTTCAACCCCTTGGCGGTGAGTCCGAGGCGATCGAAGATGATCTCTCCGAGCTGCTTCGGAGAATTGATGTTGAACTCTCCTCCCGCATGAGTGTGAATCTTCTTTTCTACCAAGGAGAGCTTTGCGTGATAGTCCTTTGAAAGTTTGGCGAGATAGGGTACATCGATCGCGATCCCACGCGCTTCGGCCGCATGCACGATCGGAATGAGCGGCAATTCGATCTCGCGATAGAGCTTCTCGAGACCCGCCTTTGCGAGTTCGCCCATGATCGCTTCCCGCGCCTCCGCGAATGTCCGCACTCCTGCATGTTCAAGGATGTCTTCCTGGGACGGGTTCGTCGCATCGGAATCGACGAGCCAGAGCGCGAGTGCGGTTTCCTCAAGAAGCGTCGGATCGATCGCCTCCTCGGGCGCATCGTCCTTTGGTTTTTCCTCATCAGGCGCCCCGGCATCGCCGCCCTGACTCGCCAAAAGCGCCTTTAATCGCGCGCCGAGCGTACGGAACTCAAGAGTCGTGAACAGCGCAAGCGCCGGATCGATCTGAAACGCCGTGAGCCATGTCTCCTCCGGTACCGCATAGCGGATCGGCGCATCGCGGCGGATCGTCGCGAGCATCTTCGAAAATTTCGCCTCGTCCTCGCCTGCCTTCAAGAGCTCGACGATGCGCTTCTTGATCCCCGCATCAAGGAGCGCCTGCTCGTCCTTTTTGATCGCCACATAGATCGATTCGATCGATCCGAACTTCGCGATAAGCTCCGACCCGGTCTTCTCGCCGATCCCCGCGATGCCGATGATGTTGTCGGACGGATCTCCACGGAGACCTTTGTAGTCGGGAAGCAGCTCGGGTCCGAAGCCGAAACGCTCGCGAACTGCCGCTTCGTCGTAGATGACCGTGTCGTTCAACCCCTTCCGAAGCGTAAAGACGCGCACCTTGTCGCCCGCGACGAGCTGGAGCGTATCCATATCCCCGGACACGATCACGACTTCGATATCGTCGCGCGCTTTTGTCTGCTCGACGATCGTCCCAAGCATGTCGTCCGCCTCGAATCCCGGATGATCGTAGATCGGAATCCCGAATGCCGTGAAGACATCTCGCGATCGCGCAAGCTGCTTCTTGAGATCTTCATCCGCTTTGACGCGGCCGGCTTTGTAGTCCTTGTACTCCTTGTGCCGGAACGTCGGGCCCGGCAGATCGTAGCATGCAGCCATGTATTCTGGAGAGAACTCCGCGATCGCCTTCATGAGCATCGTCGCAAGCCCATAGAGCCCGCCGGTCGGCTCGCCCGATGCCGTCGCAAAATCCGGGAGCGCATGATACGCGCGATGGATGATCGCATGCGCATCAAACAACACGAGCCGTGCGCGCTCATGCCCTTTTGCATCCTTTGTTCGTGCGGCGTGCCCCATATGCCGCCATCATAACAGAAAACCCCGGGCGGGGTTTTCTCCACATCGGTCAGGTCTTTGCGTCAAACGCCCGACGGGCCTTTTTCCAAAAGCTCCTTCGCCTCGGACAGATCATCGTCGCGGAGGACGAAGACGTCGAAACCGAATGGATCCTCCCCGGGCGCCACTTCTTCAGGGTCGCGTTCGCGAACATAGCTTTTGATGCTGTGTTCAAGGAGGAATTGCTGCGTATATTGCGCCTCGTCGAGCATCTTACAGAATTTGATCAGAGTTCCCATGGTTTGATCCGAACACGGCGGACATCGTCATCCCCCTGTTCGAACGTCAGTGTCATTCTATCGTTCAAGAGATTCTCCGCAAGCCGCTCCGGCCACTCGATCGCAACGAGCGTCCGTGGGTCCTTCTCGATCTCCCCGAATCGCAATGCCGAGAATTCGGAGGGATTATCCAGGCGATAGGCGTCGATATGCACGAGCCGGCGGAATCTCCCGGCCGAAACATCATAGGATTTCATGAGCACAAAAGTCGGCGAAAGGACCTGCTCGGCAATTCCAAGCGCTTTGGCGAGCGACTTGGTGAACGCAGTCTTCCCTGCTCCGAGTTCTCCGGAGAGCGCGATCACCGATGCCTCGGTGCGTTTCGGAATGCGCGCAAGAATCTCCTGCGCAAAGCGGTCGAGCTCATCAAGATCGCGGATTGTGCGCTCTTCCATACGCACCCATGCTACCACGCCGCGCGAGGAGGAGTCCCTGAGCTGTCTCCCTCGATCGGAAGATCGGCAATGACCGTCTCGAGCGCCGGGGACATCTCCACCGACGGATCAGCATATTCTGCGATCGGGCGAGTGCGCATGCGGCGATCCGCATCACGCGCCGCTTCCTCTTCGGCGATCTCCTGTTTGCGCTTCTCATAGAATGTGCGAGCTGCGCGAACTCCGAGAATGATCCCGAGTACGGCGATCACGAAGATCAGCCATTCAAGAAAAGTGTTCGGAAGGATTCCGCCATCACCATCGGATGCGGACGCCTTTGCGCGCGCCGCTGCCGTCGCACCAGAAGCATCCTTCGCAGCGACCGCCGAACGCTCTCCGGACGGACTCGTGATCTCAAGGCGTGCTCGGGCAACCGGAACTTGCTTAGCATCGCTGGTCGTCATGCCGAGCAGCGTGATCGTGCGCTTTTCCTTGGGCGACAGCGTTCCGATCGCAAGTACATAGGTTCGTTCTGGGCCAGGATTCTCCTCAAGCAGGAGTTCGTTGTCGGTGTTGTCTCCAATGTAGATCACATCAGCAGGATAGATCACTCGGAGCATCGCATCACGATACGTCGTACGCGTACCGTTCTCGTAGGTTACGCGATATTCCACCGGAACACGCGCACCGGAGCCCGAAGCAGATGTTGCGATCGACACGATTACGCCCTCGGGTCCTTCTGGGAGGCCTTCGGTCGACGTTGCCGTTCCCTTTCCAAAAAGGCGAAGGAAGAGCTCCGTGATGGGATTTGGTGGTACGCCCGTCCCAACGACTGTCGGCGCTGCCGATCCGACGCTTGCCGTTGCGCCGAATGACGGCGACGGAGGAGAGGCGCTCACAAGGCGAGATGATCCGCCCTGTTCGACATATGTCGCGCTACCGGTCTGTGCACTCCCGGTCGTCACGACCTGCGCAGGTGCGGTGTTTCCGGAGGACGCCTGGGTACCCGGAGTTGTGGCTGGGGTCGGCGCCGGGGCAACAACGGGCGGCGGCGGAGGTGTTCCGCGCGTGGTGAACGAGATGATCGCAGAGTAGTATCGCCCTTCGGTCGTCTCGGCAACGGCGCGATAGAAATAGGTCGTTCCAGGAGTCAGGCCCGTGGCAGGATAATCAAACGCGCTTGAGCTGACGCCAAATCCGTACTTCTGCGTCGTCTTCCCGAATGCCGCGGTCTCCCCCCATTCGTACCACGCCGACGCGGGCGAGCCGCCGTGCGGGCTCACATACGATCGGAATGTCGCAGTGGTTTCTGTGATCGACTTCGCATCGAGCGCAAGGATCGTGGTGATCGGCTGGGTCTTCGACGGAAGCGCCTTCGTGTTCACGAACACGGTCTGTCCGATATCCTTCCCGCGGCTATTCTCTGCAACCAAGCGAAAGAAGTACTGCGTGCTTGGCGCGAGACCAACAACGGAAACCGAAACATCGCCATGGTAGCCGCCCGAACGCAGGTGCGTCGTCTCATAGACAACACCCGAGCGGGAGTTCATTCCCCACTCGAACCAGTATTCAGTGTCGGACATTTCCATGCCGTTGACCTTTCCGTTGGCATAGAAGGAATTTTCGGTGACGAATGTGGCGTTGTAGGTGGTCGCAAAAGGCGCTGCCGGGGACAGAGCCAGGGCTGAAAGCGGGAGGGAAAGGAGAACAAGCGCAAGCGTGCTTGCGCAGACGACCCGAACAAACGGTGTACGGGAATCCTTCATAGATGTTTGTATCATACACCAAAATCTGATATTTGTCAATTCCATTTCCTTCTCGCCCCACCCCCGAAAATATCCTGTTTTTTATTGCTCCTTTTCACTTCCCCGGATACAATGAACGCCATGGCAACGTTCGATTCTGCAAGTGAACTGAAAAGCCTGGATGATCTGCGGGCACGGGAAGCCTCGCAGCTTGCCCAGCTCATGGCCTCTCGATATGGCCTCTCCTATGTTGACCTCTCGCACACCTCGATCAATTCCCAGACCGTAAAGATCATCCCCGAAGAACTTGCCCGAAAGGCAACAATGGTGATCTTCAACGATGAGAACAAAAAGCTCTCGGTCGCAGTCCAGTCCCCCAAGAACCCCGAACTACCGGCGATCATCAGCGATCTCGAGCGGCAAGGATACCATGTCGAGATCTTCATTTCCTCAGAATTTGAGATCGCAAAGGCCTGGGAGATCTATAAGGAGGTTTCCTATGCGCATGCCGAGGAGGCGGGCGTGATCTCGATCTCGGACGCGACGATGCAGAAGTATGTCAGCATGATCAAGACGATCGCCGATGTCCGCGGATTCATCGATGAGTCGGTCGCAAAATCCGACACACACTCGCTCTCGACCGCAGTCGAGATCATGATGGGTGGCGCAGTCGCTACGGGAGTTTCTGATGTGCACATCGAGCCAGAAAAAGAAGTCGTTCATGTCCGCTATCGCTTGGATGGCGTCCTTCAGAATGTCGCGGAATTCTCGAATGCGAACTACCACAAAGTTCTTTCTCGTATCAAACTGCTCGCCGGCGTCAAACTGAATGTCACGCGCGAGGCGCAGGATGGCCGCTTCACGATCAAGATCCAGGGCATCGACGTCGAAGTGCGTACCTCCATCATTCCGGCCGCATACGCCGAATCCGTTGTGATGCGTATCTTGAATCCGAAATCCATTTCCGTCCCCATGGAAGAGCTCGGCATGGACGAGCATCTGCTTGCCATCATGAACGAGCAGATCATGAAGCCGAACGGTCTCATCCTCACCACCGGGCCGACAGGTTCCGGAAAAACGACCACCCTCTACGCTATTTTGAAGAAGCTCCGCAGTCCGCAAACGAAGATCATCACGATCGAAGACCCGATCGAATACCACCTCGAAGGCATTTCACAAACACAGGTCGATCACGAAAAAGGCTATGATTTCCATCACGGATTGCGCGCTGCGGTACGCCAGGACCCGGATGTTATTCTCGTCGGTGAAATCCGCGACGAAGAA
>DATIBL010000008.1:0-7289 GCA_035457505.1 Minisyncoccota bacterium
GCCGACTCCGGCCACGACCCAAAGCCCGGCGGCCGTCGTGAGTCCGGTGAGAACGGAGCGCTGCACGAAGATCACTCCTGCGCCGAGGAAGCCGATACCGACGACGAGCTGCGATGCGACGCGCAGAGGGTCGAAGACAAATGTCTCAGCGTACTGAAACGAGACAACACCCGAGATGACGATGAAAAGGCAGGAGCCCAGCGAGACGAGCGCATATGTGCGCATGCCCGCGCGCTTGCCGACGCGCGAACGCTCGGCGCCGACCAAAAGGCCGAGTAACACGGCGACGGTGAGCCGCGTAAGGAGATCCCAATCAGAAACAGCGAAAAGTTCCATGGCGACAGGGGTAATGAATGATAGGTTCCATTATATCGCACCCGCCCCATGCGACAATGCGCCGAGCAAGATCGAAAAAACCTACGTCCGCTGGACGGAAAGCGTCCTTGCCTCTGCGAGGATTGCCGGGATCTTCTGGCTCGGAACGCCCACTTCGGCAAGGATATGCGGATCTTCGATGATCTCGCGGCAGAGGACGACCCCCTTCGCGATGATCGCGGACTTTTGCGGCATAGTAAGGAGCGTGAGTGTCGTGATCGGATGCGTCTGGGTCTCCTGAACAAGATCCTGCAGAGTGCGGCCCTTGGGATAGTTCCATCCGGTCATGGCGAGTCCGGCGCACCGGCCGTAGTCGATCGCTTGCGAAGTGAAGTTTGTGTTCGTGATGAGCCACGCACGATGGAATGTATCGCGTTTCCCGTCGGCGACATGATCAGTTTCGAAGCGCTTCTCCACATCCATGAAGCGTGCATGCACATATAGCGCGACTTTGACATCGCTCTTCGTCGCCGGATCATTGTGATACTTCGCTTCGACGATCAGGCGCTCGTCATCCTTTTCGGCGATGACATCGATCTCGTGCGTGATGCACATGCCGTTTACGATCTGTCCGACCTTGGTTTGGAATCCCTGTGCAGAAAGGAGGTGCGCAACAAGCCGTTCGAACGGAAAACCGCTCGGACCAAGCTGCATGATGGCCTTTTTGAGACTGTACTGCGCTGCGATGGGGCGATGGGCGCGTTTCAGGAGTGAGAACGCATGGCGATAGATATCCGCAGTCCGCATGCCATCGTGGAGATCGCGCTCCACATGCCGAAGAATGTCGGCAATGAGCCCCTCTGTCGCTCCTGCAGCCCGGAGCGAACGCTCAAGCTTCCCCGGAATCCAGGGCTCGCGGTCGCCGCTTGATTTGATGATCGTGATCGCGCTCATGGTGTCGATGGCGGTATGTTCTCGCTATCGTATCACAGTCGCAGGTCGCGGCAATGCAAAACAGCGCCCAGGGCGCTGTTTTGTGGAAATCACAAGGAAGTGCGATACACGCAGTTAGAGCGGGTCGCCGACCACGGTTGTCCCCTTCGGGCTCGACCAGGTAGATTCAATGATCTGGATCTGCATGGGTTTTCCGTCGATCTCCGCGCGGATGGCGGCATCTTCGTCGGTCTCGAGGACAAGCTCGAAGGGATAGGACGTCGCATACTGAGCGCACGGGGAGATCTCTGCGCTGCGGTCTTTGGTGCGGAAGCGGAGCAAGACATCGCTACGATCAGGATCGCTCGGGTCGATGACTGCATCCTTCACAACCTCGTAGCAGGAGTGCGGCAGTTTGAAGCTTCCGCTGTAGCGATGCACGCCGTCCTTGAATGCGTGGACAACCTTGACCGTGCGATCGTTGATGGCGTTCACCGGCGTTGCCGGGACGGCGTCAAGCGGGGCGGTCTCGAGCTGATAGTACAAATAGGCAAACACGCTTCCAGAGAGCACGATAGCGAGAACGGCGATAAGCTTCCCCATGTGGATATGCTACTTGATCTCGACCATTTCGACGTCAAAGATGAGGGTCGCGTTTGGAGGGATCGCTCCAGGAACGCCGGATGCGCCGTATGCGAGTTCGGGCGGGATGGTCAGTTTGCGCTTCTCTCCCTTCTTCATACCCTGGAGGCCAAGCTCCCATCCCGGGATCACGCGTCCCGCTCCGAGAACGAGCGTGAGTGGCGAGCGGCCGACAGACGAATCGAAGACCGATCCATCGGTGAGCATGCCGGTATAGTGGACGACCGCGGTCTGGCCGTTCTGGATGCCTGCTCCGGCTCCTTCGGCGAGGATCTCAATATTCAATTTTGCTTCGGTGTCGTTCTGCACGGTGGTGTCGTTAGGATTGATAGGTTCTCCGCCGACTGAAGGTACACTCTCGACGACGATTGTTTCTGGGGCTGTCTCGGTGGTCGGAGCTTCGGTCTCGCCGGGAAAGGCAAGATAGACGAGCGTACCAGCAATGAGAAGCACTGCGACGATCGCAAAATCCGTGATGAGTGATCTTCGGTCCATATAGCCTATCATACCGCCCAAGCGCGCCTAGACGCAACAAAGGATAGGAAAGCGCCCTGTTGATAATATTGGCGCTCCGGAGCGAGCTCTATGCGGCAGCCGCGATCTCCCCCGCGGCGACGATCTGTTCCCCTCGCGAGAATACTAGGATCTGGCCGGAAGAAAGGTCCTCGACAGGTTCATCGAATTCCACACGAAACGTTGCGGGGCCGGTCTTCTCGAGCTCCGCCGGTCGCGCGCCGCCGTGGTAGCGATATTCAGCTTCGCCCTTGGTCCGCTCATTCAGGTCCGCAAGCCAGTTCGCGTTTTGCACCGAGACGATGCGCGCAGTCTTGCGTTCGTCGGGTTTGATCGGCGAAACGCGGATCGTGTTCTTTGCGAGATCTTTTGCGACGACATAGTACGGCGCGCCATTTCCGTGCGAGAGATGGAATCCGTGGCGTTGCCCAAGCGCGTACGCGGCGGCGCCTCGATGCGTGCCGATCTCACTCCCGTCTTGATCGAGAACAATACCCGGCGCGAGATCGAGAAAGTGGCCGAGGAAATCCGGCATATCGACATGGCCAAGGAAGCAGAGACCCTGGCTATCTTTCTTTTCTGCGGTGGGAAGATCCAGATCGCGGGCGAGGGCACGAACCTCGCTCTTTTTCATTCCGCCGATCGGAAGGACAACGTGGCGGAGCGCCTCGCGCGAAACTCCGGCAAGAAAATACGCCTGGTCCTTTTCGGGGTCGACCCCGCGAAGCAGCTCAGGGTCCCCTTCTTTGGTGCGTGAGAGGCGTGCGTAGTGTCCGGTCGCGATGAGGTCCGCGCTGTGTGCGCGAGCATAGTCGAAAAATGTGCCGAACTTGATCTGCTTGTTGCAGAGGGCGTCAGGATTCGGAACCTCTCCGCGCGCATATGCCGCGACCATCGCGTCGACGACATGCGCCTTATATTCTTCTCCGCGATCAAGCGTCACGAACGGGATTCCGATCGCTGCTGCCGCTCGCATTGCGCTCCGCCGCTCCTCGCGCCAGGTGCAGGGAAGAAAATCCGCCTGCCAGACGCGCAAAAAGACGCCGATCACCTCGTACCCCTCTTGCGTGAGCAGCGCGGCGGCGACCGACGAGTCGACTCCCCCAGAAAGCCCAACAAATACGCGTCCGCGAGTTGACATATGTGGGTCGCATAGTACGATAAATATCATCACCTGTGAAGGAGGAAAAGATGATCGTCGAACGCGTTGTTCTTTCCGATGTCGAATTGACTATCCTGGCTGAGCGGATCGTGGATCGTATCACCGACCTCTCTGGGCGAACAAAAGAGGCCCGCCTCCAGAGTCTCTGGAGAGCTCTCAACCACAGCGGCGGCGACTGCCGAGTCGACGTCAAGAAACTCCGAAGTTTTACGGGAAGCACCGTTGCGGATCTCTGTCAGCATCTCGACACGCATTGTTTTGGCGAGGCAGAACGCCCGATCGACCCTGAAGCAGCTGAGAACGATCTGATCCCGGGACTCGCAGAACTTCGGAATGCATTTGTGTGCCGAACCTACGTGAACTTCATCGACACGCTGTGTTCCGTCAAGGCCGAGGAATACTGACCAAAAGCGCTGCCGCACTCTCGAGTGCGGCGTTCCTTTTGTGCTCAGGTTTTTACGTTCGCGCGATCAGTTTTCGGTAGATCTCGAATGCCGTGCGCGCATCCGAAAGTGCAGTGTGCGCGTCTTCATTCTTTACGCCGAAATACTCAGAGAGTTCGCGGAGTGTATAGCGTTCGAGCTTCGGATCATCCGGGATGCGGCCGTAAGCGATCGACGCAAGGTCGAGCTTGCGGAAGTGAAATTCGCGATCAAGTGCGATTCCGACGGATGCGGCGGACTGCTGGAGGAACGACCAATCGAACGTAACATTCTGCGCGATGAAGATCGACCCTTTGGCGACGCGTGCAAGCTCCATGATCGCGTCTTTGCGCGGGATCGCCTGCGACCAATCGCGCTTGGCGTAGTGGTTGACCGCGAGCGCCTTGGGGTCGGCGCGCTCAAGATGTTCGGGGATAATCTTGAGATCAAGCGCAGACGATTCGACGAGGGTGCGTTCGCCGAAGAGATCCGGACGCCAGTCGGCGACGACGCAACCGATCTCGATCACTTCGTGGAAGTTGGGATCAAGGCCGGTCGTCTCTGTATCGATGAAAGCGAGGCGGTGCTGTTTCATGGCGTTGCAAGTGTACGGGCAAGCGCATGGATGTCACCCGCCCCGACGACGAGCGCAATGTCGTGCGCAGGAAGGAGTTCGCGTGCGAGGGTTTCGGCTTCGGCGAGCGATGGCGCAAAACGCAGCGGCGCGTTCGGCGCAATGGCGCGCACCGCATCGGCGAGCCGGGTTCCGCAGGGTTCCATGGCGTCTTCGCGGCCGGGTACCGCATAGGGCTCGACCAAAAGAAAGGTCTGGCAATCCGCTTTGGCGATCGCGGAGGCAAAAGCGTCCCAGAGCTTGAGCGTTCGCTCTCGCTGATGCGGTTGGAAGATGACAAGCAAACGGGCCTTGGGATCGCGCGTGCGTGCTGCGGCGACGACATTCTTGAGGGCCGTCGGGTGGTGGGCGTAGTCGGAGATGATGCGCGTCCCCTCGCGGCTTTTTCCAATTTCTTCGAACCGTCGTCCGATTCCGGTAAAACGTTCGATCGTGGTGCTGATCGACGGCGTATTTCCGCGATAGGCAAGACACGCGGCCGTTGCAGCAAGAATGTTGTAGATATTGTAGAGACCCGGGAGCGGCGTGCGGAATGTCCCAAGATCGCTCCCCTTCCAGGTGAGCGAGAATGTTTGTTCGCCTTCTCCCTCGGCGATGTCGTGTGCGACGAGGTCTGCGCCTTCGCCGACACCGTAGGAAACAAGGATCGCCTCCGAACCGCGGATCACATCGCGCACGTTGGCATCGTCGGCGTTGTAGACGAGCAAGCCGCCATCCTGGAGCTTTCCGATATATTCTTTGAACGCGCGCTTCACGTCGGCGAGATCGGCATAATAGTCGGGGTGATCGAGCTCGATATTGGTGAGCACGATCGACTGCGGAGCAAGTTCGAGCATGTGGCGGCGATATTCGCAGGCCTCGACCACAAAGAGATCGCTTTTTCCAAGCCGCAGATTGCTTTTCCATTCGGGGACGATTGCGCCGACGATCGCGGTGGGGTCCGCTCCGGCGTCGGTGAGCATGGTTGCAAGCAGCGCGGTCGTCGTTGATTTTCCGTGCGTGCCGGAGACTGCGATGGTTGCATATGCGCTGGTGACGCGCCCAAGCGCATATGGGTAGCTCCATTCAGTGATGCCAAGTTCGCGGGCTCGGGCGCGCTCCGGATTTGCTTCTGGAACTGCAGGTGAATAGATCACCAGCTTCGTGTCTGACGGAATGTTTGCCGCGTCGTTTCCGGAAAAATATGTCCCACCTGGTGGAAGCTCGCTTTCGGATGGAAGGCGGACATCGGAACCAGAGATCGCGACGCCATTCGCCAAGAAAAGTCTGGCGATCGCCGATACGCCGATGCCGCCGATGCCGATGAAATGGGCGCGGTCGATGGAACTCAAGGGTGTGGTCGGTTCGGGCATGGAAGTAGGGCTATGCGGATATCGGGAAGACAGAGCGCTACCGGAGGTAGCGCTGCTTGTTTATTTTATGTTCATCGAAGGTTTTTGCAAATCGGGTCGTTCCCTCTTTGTCTGAAAGATAGTACAGATAGGGCGATTTTACGGGATGGAGAGCTGCATCAATCGCGTCGAGTCCGGGATTCCCGATCGGTCCGGGCGGAAGTCCCCGATGAGTATAGGTATTGTAGGGATCGTCGCTCTTGAGATCGTCGATCGTGAGTTCAGCGCTTGTTTTGCCGATGGTATAGGCAAATGTGGCGTCGACCTGAAGCGCCATACCGATGGTCATGCGCCGTTCGAGAATTCCCGCCACGAGGCGGCGATCCTCCGGCGTGCGAACCTCGCGTTCAATGATCGAGGCAAGGATGATCGCATCATCCCAGTCTTTGCCGAGCCGCTTGGCTTCCTCGCGAAGCGCTGCAGTCTTGGCCTCTCCGTTTGCAAGCATCTCCGCGACCACCTCCCCGCTCGTCGCCGTGGAAAACCAGAAGTAGGTATCGGGGAAAAGATATCCTTCCTTTCCCTTCGCAAGTGCGATGATCTCCGCTGAATGCACGTTTGGAAGCTCCTCTTCAGCGATTGCTGCGATCTTTCGGATATCGATCCCTTCCGGAAAAGTAACCTTGATGGTCGCAATACCGCGGATATTGTCGCGCAGGCGCTCGGCGATCCGCGAGAGTGGTTCGGGCTCGTCGAAAAGATACGCACCGGAGAGAATCGCGCGATCGGCACGCATTGCGCGTAGGAGGACGATGAGAGCGAAGGGGTCACGCACAACGCCGTGTTCGGAAAGCGTTTCGGCGATCTCAATCGTTCCCGCACCTTCCGGGATCTCCACGAACGCATGCGGGGCGATCGCGGGTGCTCGCGAAACTGACCATGCATATGCTCCGACACAAGCGGTCGCAATGAGGGCGATCAGAAGGAAGGCTCTTCCGAATCCACTGCGTCTTTTTTGGCTCGAAGTATCGGCGTGATAGGTCGCGATCGGCTTCTCAAACTCGGAAAACGCACCGGATGCGGTGCGTCGAAGGTCGGTCGGTTCTGGATCGAGCATTCGGGAGAGCATGTGCGTCAAAATTATGGAACCCTGTCCTTAATTTTCATAAGTTCAGAGAGGGAGATTTGCCGGAGGCTCTCCTTTTCTCGACTCAATGCGCGCAAAGGTCGGTGTTTCTGCGACACCACCCGGGAAGTGGTAGATCGTTGCAAGCTCTTCGGTGTTCAGGACAAAGGGCTTCTTCTTGTATGGAGAATAAAAATGCGATCGGCGAACA
>DATIBL010000009.1:0-24349 GCA_035457505.1 Minisyncoccota bacterium
CGGACCGACGCGCGCCGGCGTCTGATACGAACGAGTCATGAGCAATGCAGGAACTGTGAGCGTCTGCACTTGGCCTCCGGCGAGATTCAGGTAACTGACGCGGCCGATCCCGTATGTCCCGCCAACCTTGGCGTGCTGCTCGCTCGAGACCGGCAGGAGCTTCCATTGCTTGCCGTAGCCGTTCGTTTCGTTGAGCCAGCCGAGATTCGGCGCACCCACCGCGATAATCGCAACGCCTTCGCCTTGTGCGACGAGCATTGCGGCCACCTTCTCGGGTGCCGCACCCTTTTCGACTCGCACGTAGCCGCCCTTGCCATCCGGATTGGGCGCCGTGCCGGAGAGATCGACGACCTTCAGATTCAGGCCGAACTTCTCGGAGAGCACGTTCGCGGAGTAGAAACTGCCGCCCCACGCAAACACCGTCTGGCCCTTCAGGCTGTCGAAGTCCGTCAGGATCTTCTGTTTACCGCCAACGCGTCCGAAGCCCGGGATATTGATGCCGCCGCTTTCGAGGGGCTTGTTGAGGGCCACGATCTGGACATACTCGTCATGCAGCGGTGCGACGACGACCATGTTGTTCATCCAGCGCGGGTCGCGCTCGCGCTGATAGAGCGCGAAGTCGTACTGGAAGACCCCGGACGTCGCCTTCGGGTCGCCGCCGAAAATGTTGTTGTGGTTATCGATCGAGCCGCCCGATTCGAGAACGCTCACTTCATCGCCGAGCGCGCACATGGTCACGACGTTCTGCATCATCGGATTGTAGGCGCCCTTCGTGGACCCGGTCGAGATGACCATTGGCTTTACGATCCCCTGAGCGAGGGCGGCGCCAGCGAAGACGGCGGAAATTGCAGCGACGACAAGCTTGCTGTTGAAGGTATTCACGGATGTACTCCTCTCACTTGAAGGGATTTTCGGTGGTTTCGACGGGAACTTCGGCGTCGGGATCACTCTCTCCGCCAAAGACAGAAACGGCGACAAGCGCCGCAATAACAAGAAGCACTGCACAGACAACGATGCCGAGCAGCTTGCCGAAGCGGGAGGACTCCTCCTCTCGGGCAGTGTCAGGCGCATCATGAGGCGCGGACATGTTCGATCTCCTTCATGGTTGGGATATGGACAGCACCCATGTCGATGACGTTGCCGTCGAACGTGAGCTTCTCGGCGTCGTTGAATTCAGAAATATCGAGATCAAGCTCGGCAAACACCGAATTGAACCGCGTTTCCACTTCCTTCGCGGCCTCGTCGTCGAGGAGGTCATTCAGGAATGCCTCTTCTGCGGCAGGATCAAGTTGGCCGGCAAGTTCGCCGCCGTCCTTCGCGAATTCCCACTTGAAGCGGAGCGATTCGAGCAGCTGCTGCCGCTCATCGCAAGCCTTCATGGCCGCTTCGTATCGGGCTTTCCGACGCTGATAGTAGATGCGGATCTTCTCGACGGCCTTCTCTTCTTTTGTGAGATCTTCGGTTCGACCTTGCTTTGCGAGCGTCTTCTTTCGCTCATCGAGGCGAGTTGCCCAGGTCTCCATTTTGCCATGGATCGCGATAAGGACAGTGCGAACGCCCTCGAGCTGCTTCCTGCGAGCCCTGAGGCTGTTCTCGCGCTGCTCGATCGGATTGGCTCGCGCCTCTGCCTTGAGGGCAGCGAGATGGCGATTCATCTCACGCTGGTTTGCTTCGCGGATCCGATGCTCGACCTTTCGGAAGAGATGCGGGATCCACTTGTATGCAACGCCGGCGCCGACAAGGAGGACTGCCAGAACGGCAAGTCCGAGGCCGGCTTGTACCGCAGCGAGAATAAGTGGAGAAAGCAGGGCGAGTCCAAGGACTGCACCTCCGACAAAAAGCGCTTTCTTTGTCCCGATCTGCCGCTTCAGGATGGCCTGGAAATGATCCACGGCTTCACCTTCGGTGCGAAATGGGGTCACCGGATTCGGCGCCATTTGGGCGGGCGCGAGTTCGTTCATATCACGATCTCCTTCATGAGGGTCTTTCGATCCAAAGAATGTTCCAACTGGAACAGGATGTGACGAAGTCAAAGGACCGACTTCACCGGGGAAACGCTAGCATATATGGCGCAAATGTCAACCCCTCCGATATACTGGCTTTGCTCGCAAATGTAACCTCTTTGCCCTAGGATGCCATTACCTTATCGCTGACACACCATATGGAAGACCAGCAGCTCGAAAAGCTCGTTTCGGCGGCGCGCAAGGGAAACCGATCCGCATTCCGCCAGATCTTCGATCGTCTGAACGATCCGCTCTTTGCCTACGCCCACGGCCACACAGGAGATCGCGATCTGGCCTTCGACATTGTCCAAGACACCTTTATCGACCTCTGGAGATCCCTTCCGACCTTCCGCTGGCGGAACGAACGCGCATTCTACGGATTCGCCTTCACGGTCCTCCGGCGAAAGGTCGCAAAGGCGCTTGAGGCCCGCCCGAAAGGACAGGTATCGATCGACCAGGAGATCGAGACGGGAACAGTCGACGTGCTGCTCGCAGAGCATGCGACGGACCCGATCTACGAAGATTACCGCTACCTTTCCCGCGCGGTCGCGAGACTCGGAGAGACGGCGCGGGAAATGCTCGCGCTCAGATATTGGTCCGGACTTTCCTACTCTGAGATCGCGATGACGCTCGACATCACCGAGACGGCAGCCAAGGTGCGCCATCATCGCGCGATCGAACAGCTTCGTGCACAATTATCCGCCCTCGGGCAGCCGGAACGCGGCACCGCCCTCGATTACTAGCCCTCGCGCCTCGCGCGAATCATCCGCTTCCCGCGGACCCACACCCACGTTATGAGAAACATCGAAACCGACATGCGGGAGATCCGTCCCAAAGGACTCACCGACAATGAACGCGCCATCATGTGGTCGCGCATTGAAGCTGCACTTCCCGGACGCGTTGCAAGCCGCGCCTTCCTCGCCCGCAAAGCAACAGGCGTCCTTGTCGCACTCGGACTTGTCGGCGGCTCGGTCGCGACCGTCTACGCCTCGAACGACGCACTGCCGGGCGATGTCCTCTTCCCGGTCGAACTCGCAGCCGAGAAAGTGCAGATCGTTCTTTCCTCCGGAAAGAATCGCGACACGCTCCGGATCAAATTTGCCGAAGAGCGCCTGGACGAGGTGAAGCATATCGTTGCGATGCGCGCGAATACCGAGACGTCTCTGGCAGCATCCGCGACGGCTTCGACTTCTCCGCAGACAGGCACTTCAACCACGCCGGCAAGCTCCACCGATCAGAAGATCGACCGCGCTTTTGCCGTCGCACTTGCAGAACTCGAGCGCTCGCGCGGACTCCTGACGGCATCCGACCGTGCCGAAGCAGCCTTCATTCTCGATGACATCATCAGCGAGCTCAAAGCAGTCCGGGCGAATCCCTCTGCAACGATCCGCGTGAACGGCAACGGCTCCAAAGTCACCATCGCAATCGCCAACTCGGGCACCTCGACGAGCGCCGTCGCCTCATCCACCGGAAGCGGCAAAGGAAAGAGTCAGGTGAAGATCGAGTCGAAGAACGGCAAAAGTGAGCTCAAGATCAAAGACGGAAGCGCGAAGATCGAAGTGAAGACCGACAAGGGCGGCACCCGCACGGAGATCAAGATCAAGAACGATCGCGATGATAATGACGACAAGCACGGAAGTGGAAAGGGTCGCGATGACGATGATGACGAAGATGAAGATGAGGATGACGACAAGCACGGAAAGGGCACCCGCAAGGTCCAGGTCTGCCATGTCGCCGGCGACTCGCGCTCCACGATCACGATCGCGCTCCCCGCAGCCCGCGCGCACCTCGCCCATGGCGACACGCTCGGCACCTGCACCACGACGACGCCCCCGCCGAGCGCGGATACGACGGCGCCGATCGTGAGCGCCCTCTCGGTATCGGCGATCTCGACCTCCTCGGCCACGATCTCTTGGACGACGAACGAGAATGCTGACGGACGCATCTGGTATGCGACAGCGCTCCCGCTTGCAACCGCAGGGACCCCGAATGCCGCAGTTTCGACACTCGGAACCTCGCACACCTTCCCTCTCGCCGGACTCGCTCCGAACACGACCTATCATTTCGTGATCACCTCAGCAGATGCCGCCGGGAATCGCGCGACCTCGACCACGGCGTCCTTCACGACCCTTCCGCTCCCGATCGCGGCCGATGTGACTGCTCCGACTCTCTCAGCACTCTCGGTCACGAATGTGGGCACCTCCTCCGCCACGATCACTTGGACGACGAATGAAAGCGCAGATGGACGAGTCTGGTTCGGCACGGTTTCCCCTGTCGACACAGCGCGAACAGCAGACCGCTCCGAGACAGCGATCTCGACCGGGCACTCGTTCTCGCTCTCCGGGCTCGCCCCGAGCACAACGTACCAGTATGTCGTCTCCTCCGCCGACATCGCCGGAAATCGCGCGACCTCGACCGCAGGCACGTTCACAACCGCAGCGCTTCCTCCCCCGGCCGACGTGACCGCGCCATCCTTCAACACATTCGAGGCGCTCAACATCACCGGAAGCGGGGCGAAGCTCAAGATTGAAACGAACGAGGCCGCGAGCGTGGTCGTGAAGTACGGGCTCTCCCCGCTCAACCTCGCATCATCGACGACCGTGAGCAACGCGACGTTCTCGCTCTCGCACGAATTCACGCTGACCGGTCTCGCAACCACCACGACCTACGCCGCGACCGCGACGGTCACGGACGCAGCCGGGAACTCCCACACTGCGCCGACGATCGTCTGGATCACGCTCGGACTCTAGCAAGATCGCTCAGGGTACGAAAAACACCGCCATTACGGCGGTGTTTGCATTTGCGGGGGCGGATCGAGACCAAGCCGCCGGATCATAACGCTCACGAACCAGCGCTGCACGGCGACTGCAAAGAACGCGAACGAAAGCATGAAGAGGATCACGACCGCCCATCCAGCGAATCCCGCGAGTGGGAGCGCGAGGGTGCGAGAGAGGAGCATGCACGCGAGGAGTGCGCCGAATGAGCGAACGAACCACAGACGCATCATTGCGCGCACCGCGGCATATCCGAATACTTCTGGAGCTTTCGCGATGGCAAACGCGAGGACATCTTTCGCAGCACGGATCGTTTCCGGCGAACGAGGAGCAGAACGGGGGCGCAAGATCCGATCAGTCCACGAAAGCGCGCCCATGTCGGCGTATGATCGCGAAGAAAGTTCCGTCGCAAGATCCGCGAGCTGCGAGCGATCCTCTTCTGTAAGACGATGCAGATTGAAGAAGATCATCCACGCAAGCGCCTGGACGTCGAAGCCGTCCATATGCGGCCGATCCATATCCGATCTCCCGAACTTCTACCTTTTACAATACCAGAGAATCGTACCCGCGCTACGCGGACGCGCGCAGGCATGCGGCGATGCATGCGGTTTCTGCGCGGAGCGTAAACGGAGCAAGCGCGACCACCTCGATCTCGGCGTCGCGAAAGAGCGCCTTCTCCTCTTCAGACCAGCCGCCCTCGGGGCCGATCAGAATCCCGATCTCCCGCTTCCCTGGCGCAAGCGTGCGCTCCGCTCCCTCGTCCGCGACGACGATCTCCATCATCGGCCGATGTGCGACGATCCCGGCATCGAGCGGCGTCGGATCAAGGATCTCCGGGATATCCGCACGCCCGCACTGCTCAGCTGCCTCGATCGCGATCGCCTCCGCGCGCGTACGGTTGAATCCGGTTTTCTCTGTTCGTGCGGAAATGATGGGTGCGAATCGCGTTGCCCCGAGCTCGGTCCCCTTCTGGATCACCCATTCGACCTTATCCTTTTTCAAAAGCGAAAAGAGGAGCGTCACGGCTCGTGCACTCCGGCGCGGCGTACGCGGCGCCACGCGTGCGAGTTCAACTGTGCGCTTCGTCATCTCGGCGATCTCAAAAAGCGACTCGGCTCCAGCGGCATCAAAGAGTGCAAGCTGGTGCCCCGGCGCAAACCGAAGCACGCGCGTCCACTGCGACACGAGTGCAGGATCGTCGATCGTCAGTCTATTGGCATTCGCATCCTGTTTCGAAACGAAAAAACGATGGAGTTTCATATCGACAGACTATCACGCTCTCGCGCTCGAGAACATCCGCTCGATCTCCTCCACAAGCTCCGGAAACGTGAAGTCCCCTCGACTTCCCATATTCAAATGTTCCCCATCGGAGATACGCAGAAACCGCGCATCGAGATGCTCCCGGAGCGCTTCGCCGCGCGCAAGCGGCACCACTGGATCGGTTTCCGAATGCGCAACAAGGAATCCCTCCCGAACTGACGCACGCACTTTAGCATGATCGATCGGAGGTTCGGCAAACGCATCCACATCCGGATATCCGACCGGTCCGTCGAACCCCGCCACGAGGATCGCTCCGCACGCGCGGACTCCGGACGAAAGCGCTTCCAAATATCGAAGGATCGCGATACAGCCGAGACTATGTCCGACAAGGATCGTATCGCTCGGATCTTCTCCGATCGTGGCCCGAAGGTGCGCAAGCCAAGCCTCCCTTTTTGGCGAAACTGAGTCGGGCATGTTCGGCACATCGCAGGCGATCTCGCGCTCCTTGAGGGTCTCTGCAAGCCACGGGAACCAATTGGCGTTTGGACTCGCACCATATCCATGAACGATCACGACGCGCGGCATAGAGGCTCAGAGGTGAATTTCTTTTTTCTCGACGGCGTCCGTAGTTTCCTCGACGCGGAAGACCTCGCGCCCGAGCAGCTCACCGCGTTCAGTGCGCACGTTGACGCGCCAGAGCCCCGGGGTGACCCCTCCCTTCACGGTGTATCCGCGATATCCTTCATCGCGCCCGCCCGAGATCGGGAATCCGATCGTGCTTTCCGTTTCCCAATCTCCCGTTGCAGGATCTTCATGCTGCCATTCGTGAATGATCCGAGTCCGGATCTCTGTCGGCGCGAAGACCGCGGTAAAGAACGCAAGCTCGCCGCCTTGGCTTGCATGATACACATTGCGAAGCAGCCCAAGACGCGCAAGGATCGTCTGCCGCTCTTCCACGCCGACGTATCCAATGCTCGCGCGGTCGACCGAAAGATAGGCTGACGCGTCCTTCAGGACAAGCGGGATCGGCGGGATCAGATGCGTGAAGTAGAGCGCGTTCAGAGCGAGTGCGATCGCGACAGAGATGAGCGTCACGCGCCGTGCGACTCCCCGAATCATCTCTGGGGCAAGCAGTCCGAGCAATGAGACGAACCCGCTGAAGAATGTGAGCGAAAGTGCGATCGCGGAAAGAAACGGCACGACGCCGAGTTCGCGGAGCGCCATCGGGATCGCAAAGATCATCGTCATCATCAAGACAAAAAAGAATGATGCGAGCCGGAATTCCAGGCGCTTGAAGCGGTCGTGCAGCAATTCGTTCCCGACGATCGCAAGCAACACGAGGGCGAGGAATGGCCAGCTCCCGGCGAGCGATCCGCTGCGGGAATAGTACACAAAAAGCGCAGAGAAGATCGCGCCGAAAATAAGCTGCACGAGCGGAGGAGCGAAGGCTGCGATCTTCGCAAGGCGAGGGTCGCGCAGACGTCCAGATTCAAGCAGAACAACCCCGACGATACCCGCCATGGCGAGGACAAGATATGCGCTCAAGAGAAGGTAGGTTGCTCCCATGTCGATCCGCGGAAGCGTCAGCGCATCGGCGAAAAATCCCGCGACAAACATCGCACTCGAGAGTCGCCGTTCATGCGCCCGCACGAACGCGACCGCGCGTGAGCGCAGCGTGATCGGAGCAGTGCTGGATGTGCCGAGTTCGTCCATATATCTCGTATCCTAGCGCTGTTTTGACATCATGGAAACATCGCCGGGCGCAGAGCTTTTGTCTAAGGCCTTTAAGCAACAGCATATTCCCATCGACGTTCACCCACTCGAGACGCTATACTTTACGATATGGTTAAAGTCATCGATTTTATTCTCAAGGTGGTTATGTTTCCTATCACTTTCCTCATGGAAGAGATCATCGGCGTCGGGAAGAAGAAGCCGGAAAATGGCGGCGGACCACAACAGAAAATCTGATCCCCTCACAATGGGATCAAATTTTTTTGTTTAAGCGAATAGCGTCTGTATCGACCCTGCATCCACCCGGCGCTATACTGAATGCATGACTGGCCTCATCGACTTCGTGCTCGGTGTCGTCATGTTTCCGATCACCTTCCTTATGGAAGAAGTGCTTGGGGTGGGCAAGCGCAAAGAAGGCTAGCCAACTCCCCGATCGATAAACATGCTCCGCAGGGTCACGTGCCCCGCGAGAGAAATGTCCCACCCCGAAGATCCGAAAAAGCGGTCGAAAGCTCCGCGTCGGTGTTCATCACGATCGGTCCGCGCCATGCGACAGGCTCGCCGATCGGTCGACCAGAGACGAGAAGGAATCGCGCACCGGATGTTCCGGCTTTGAGCGAAACCCCTTCCCCCTCGCTGGCAAAATGCACGATCGTGCCGCCGGAGGCATTGATCGGCGCGTCAGCATCTCCCGCGCCGATCGCTCCGTCGAAGACGTAGGCAAATGCCGTGTGCCCGACGGGGACTGGATACGTGAACGCAGTATGCGGGGCGAGCGTGACATCGATATACGCGGGCGCGATCGCCAAATCTTCGATCGGGCCGCGCACGCCGCCAACCTCTCCTGCAACGATCCGCACCTTTGCCCCTTCATGCGTCGTCTCAGGGATCGAATGTCCTCCGGCGTCCTGATATTTCGGCGTGGTCATTTTGTCCGCGCGCGGGAGATTGACCCAAAGCTGAAACCCCATGAGCTGTCCCGTTCCCTCGGGCATCTCCTCATGGATGATCCCGCGACCTGCCGTCATCCATTGGATATCTCCGCCGGTGATCACGCCGGAATTCCCGATCGAATCCCGATGTCGAACCGCGCCGTCGAGCATGTACGTGACCGTTTCGATGCCGCGATGCGGATGCCACGGAAAGCCCGGAAGGTAGTCGGCCGGGTTCGGCGAACTGAAATCGTCAAAGAGGAGGAACGGATCGAAGCGCGGAACTTCGAGAAACCCGAAGCCGCGATGCAGCCGCACTCCGGCGCCTTCGAGCGTTTCTTTTGCGGTGAGGACCTCTTGGATCGCGCGCGGGATCATACACCTAGCGCCAGACCGAGAGAATGAAGCCGAATGCCACAAAGCACACGAGCTGATAGCCCGACTGGATCAGAAACCGCTCCCATTTCACCTTTGTGCTGTCGTTCGTCCACATCGAAGAACCCGCGATCGTGGGCATCACGAATGCGAGCCAAATCCAAAGCGCGTTCTCGATCCCGGAGGCGTCTTCCCATCCGGCGATGTAGTGCGCGAGGACGTAGAGCTGAAGGAGAACGAGACCGAACTGTACTGCGTAGAGCGGAGCGGATTCCTTCTGCATTTCCTTGCACTTCTCGATATCCTTCGGGTTCACGCCGAGGATCTCCATCCATTTTCTTCCAAAAAGCGGGCCATACCAGAGCGCTCCGAGCGCCATCGCGAGCACGCCGCATGCAAACACTGCCGAATAGTTGATCGTGATCTCCATAGAATGAGGTTACGGTCGATTGATTCACCTAGTATAGCGCACCTCGTGCGCAGATCTTGGAGCTTCTACAGAAAAAGAAAGGCCAAAAGTTTGATGATGAAAGAAATGAGGCCAAAGAGAGCGCTCAAAACTGTAACAAATGAGAACAGTCCCGCTAGAAAGGCGAGCATGCCGGCGCTGAGGCGATTTGCTCGAATCAGCGCGAACGCCCGGAGCAGTAGCACAAAGGACCAGGGAAGAAACAGCGCATAGAAGAGCAGGCTTCCAAGATCACTCGCAAATGATCCTGAACAATAGGCGCAGACCACTCCGAATACGTCAGCGAACACCCAAAGGATGATATAGGCGGCAAATTGGATTTGTTCACCAATAGGATTTCCTGGCATAGATCAGCGCGCGAGCCCGACGTCTTCCGGTGTGAGCGAGAGCCGCTTCAAGAGCGCATCGCGGGTTCGGCCGAGCAGACGGCCCGTCTTTGCCGCATACTCCAAGAGCTCGAAAAGATTGCGCCAATACCGAAGGTCCGCTTTTCCTTCGCGGATCATGCGCGCAAATTCCGTTTCCCAGCTCGAATAGCCCAATGTCGCCATATCGACAAGCGCCATAAGCGGGATCAGGAGATGGTTCGTCGCGAGCGGACTTTCGCGGCCGGCTGGGATGAGTCCGCGTTCGACGACCTCCTTCTTGATCGTCTCCTCCGGCACGTTCCACGCTGCGAGCGGATAGACGATCGTCGCAATCGCGTCCTTCGGATACGCCGTCCCGTCCCAGAGCAAGCCGCGCTCGTCGCCAGAGAGCGGAAGCTCGTCGAGCGTATAAGGGCCGAGTGTCGAGCGCTTCGACTCTTCGAATGCGCGGGAGCCGATGCAGGTCACGGCGCCGCCATATGTCGCAACCTGGCTGCGCGAGAATCCGATCACCATGAGCGGAATCCCGAAGCGCGCCGCCATGTGCCGCCCGATGTCGAATCGGAGTTCGCCGTCGAGCACATCGATCGCGACCGCAGCGCCCCCATCCCGCGGATGCGTGAATGCATAGCGGAACAGTTTTTCGTAGAGCTGTTTGTCCGGGCGGACGACCACATGATCCACGTCGATCTTGCGCGCTGTTTCGTCGATATTCGCGAGCCCGACTGGACTCATGAAGCTGTTGTCTACCGAGACGGCGAGAATTCGGAGCAGTGGATGTTCCCGGCGGATGCGGTCGAGGAGATACGTGCTGTCCTTCCCGCCGCTAAAGAAAACGAGTGCGTCATATTTCCACGCTCCCCGGCCTGCGGCCGAAGCAAACGTATCGCGAAGCTCGGTCTGGAGTGCATCCTCCTCCGCCTGAGAGAGTTTTCGGTCCGCCTCCTTTGCATTCCGCTCCGGGTGGAGGCATGCCTCACAGCGCCCTTCCCCGCCAAGCGGCGCGGCCTTTCCAGATATGCCGCAGGTGGAACAGCGCGGCGTCAGACTCCCGCGCACGAAGACTCGGACAATATTCCAGACGTAGCGGATCACGAATTCGATCACTCGGCGTTCATTCATATATGAAGAGTACGACGAAAGAACATGGGCGGCAATTCGCAAAGGATTGCAGGGGGAAGCATTGGGGATGTTGCACTTTCTGTATTTTATGATATAATTCGTTCGTACCGCTCTTTCTTTCTTCTTTCCTAGGAGGGAATCATGTTCACCACGCTTGAGTACGTCCTCATGGGCTGGGCCGTTGTCGCCACAATCCTTGTCTGGAAAAATCCGCTCCCATTTCCCGACCGTGGACACCGTCTGCTTGGCGTCACGAATGATGCAGCCAGAGCGGTGGTCCTTCGAATGTTCCGCACGCTTCGGCTTCCCACGTTCACGACGTTCGAGCTTTTTGCGAAGGAAACGCGACTATCCGCCCAGTCTGTCCTTATGGATGGCATGACGGTGGTCCACGCACTCCACCCCACCCTGCGTGCGCAGATGCCGGCGACCGGGATTTCTCTTCCTGTTTCTGATCCTCGCAGAGCTGCAAAGTTCGTGATGACCGATCTCAGAAAGGCGGGATTTCAGGCGGCAATGTGGGAGCCGGAAGAAGATGGCTATGTCGAAAACTCGCTCGTGATCGTCACGTCCGATGCATTCGACGGCTGGGCGCTCACGCTCCGTGTCTCTCAGCCCCGACTCTTTCCGCTCGCGCGAAGAGGATTGATCCGACCGGCAAAAATGCCGACGACCTAACCAACAAATAAACGCACTCCGAGGAGTGCGTTTTGTTTTGGGTTGATTGTCGCCGCTTAGGCAACGATCGTCCACATAAAGAGCGTCGCGCAGAACGACATGACCATTCCGGCCAGTTCGTAGTCTGCTGTCAGACTTCTCATAATTGGGAAAAGAACGAATAATTCGGTTTTACCATGAAACCGACCTAAAGGGCCGGCCAATAAAAAATGGGCACAATGCCCTCCAGTGAATATATTGTACCGCGCATCCGGTGGCGCACGCAAGGACCCTGTCCACAGGCAATCGGATTCAATATCGTCAAAGAATGGACACTTACGTACCCTGTCTCCGAAGCATCATCAGCGAAGCAACAAAGCACACGCAGAAAACTGTTGCGAGAAGGTATCCGAATGCCTCCAGGCGGATCGCAGAGGCGATCGCAAAGACCCCGTCGGAATACCCGCCATAGGCTGCGATCGCCCGAAGCCCGACGATCGATCCGATGCCGAGGGCAGAGGCAAGAGAGAGCCCGGTCATCGCGATGTTATACCGCAAGCGGCGCTCCGGATCGACTTCGCCCCACGCGTAGATCCCGAGCATCGCAAGACCGTTCAGCGTATCAAGCAGGGCCATTCCGGCGAAGAACGCGAGCGGCAAAAGCATGATCGCGAACGCGGGAACATCGCCTGCCGCCCCCGCAGATAGCGCAAGCAGTCCGACTTCTGTCGCGGTATCGAGTCCGAGACCGAAGAGAAATCCGATCCCGGCCATCTTTGCGCTCGTATCCACAAGGCGAAGGAGCGGACGAAACATCGCTTCAATCGGGCCGCCGAGATGCATATGGCCATGATAGGCATTCTCCCGACCCGCCCGAAGATCACGTCTGGCGCGCAGAAGACGCAGAAGGACGCCCAGATTCATCGCCCCGATCGCAAGAAGGAAGACCGACGAAATGCTCGCACCGACGAGCGCGCCGGACTCGCGCCATGCCCCGATCCCCTCGCGCACAGATGGCAGCGCGAATGCGATCGCGGCGACACAGAGCACCACGACCAAAGAGTGTCCGAGTGAAAAAAATGCGCCGACGCCGACAGAGGGCTTCCCCCGATACAAGAGCCGCCGCGTCACGTTGTCGATCGCGGCAATATGATCGGCATCCATCGCATGACGAAGCCCGAACCCCCACGCAACGAAGGCGAGACCGGCGAGCGCAGGAAACTCTCCGGCCGCTAGAAGCACAAGCGCTCCGACAGCGAGATTGAGGAGGATCATTGCGGCAGCCAGGAGCGCTCCTCGGCGCACCGACGGCTGCGTCCCGGGCGGGAACCATGGCTCGAGAATGCGCGGCAGCGCACCCCTGACCCTTGGCGATCGATCTTCCTCCATGGCTGCATGGTACCCCAAATGTCCGCAGCATGCAGGGGTCGAAATGATGCGATCGGAATCTTGTACGAGAATCTACTCTCCGCTCATCTTTTGATGCGACGCTGATCTCTCTTCGAAAAAAATATGAATTTTTCTTGAATTTTGTATTTTACCAAAGCTTTACACAATGAAACCTTTCTCTTTATGCTGAGCAAGGCGATTATATCAAGCGCCCACGAGACCCCCCATGAGAGTCCTCATCATCGAAGATGAAGCCATGATCGCAGACTTCCTCGAGAAGAGCATTGTGGCAGAGTTTTTTTGCGTCGACATGTCCTCCGATGGCGAAGAGGGATCGTATTTGGCGCGCACGAATGATTACGACATCGTCGTCCTCGACAATCTCCTTCCCCGGAAATCCGGGCTCGAAGTCTGCAAAGAGATCCGCGAGAGCGGCAAAACGATGCCGATCATCGTTCTTTCGGTCGAGCACAGCGTCCCAGTAAAAATGGAATTCCTCAATGCCGGCGCCGACGACTATCTCACCAAGCCGTTCCTCTTCGGCGAACTCTTGGCTCGGATGCGCGCGCTGCTGCGCCGCTCATCGCAAATGCACGGACAAGTTCTCGCTGCCGATGACCTCCTGCTCGATACGCACCGACACACCGTCGAGCGGGCAAAAAAAGAGATCCACCTCACGCGCAAAGAATTCATGCTGCTTGAGTACCTTCTGCACAATACAGATTCGGTCGTTTCGCGGCGTATGATCCTCGAGCATGTCTGGAATATGGACACCGATCCGTTCTCAAATACGATCGAAAGCCACATCAAGAGCCTCCGAAAAAAAGTTGATCGCGGATACCGGCGCCCGCTCATCCAAACGATCTCCGGCGTCGGTTACAAGCTCTCCGCGAGGAAATAAAAAGACGGCGCGAAGCCGTCTTTTCCTCAATCTCAAAACATCTTTATGCATCGCGCCATGGTATCGTCGGGCAACTCCCGAGCGCGAAGCAGCTCCTGGAGCGCGAGGTCCGCCTCCCCTCCTTCGCCCCGAGAGAGGTCATAGCGGGACCACGTACCATCATGATGCTTGAGATAGATCGTGGTGGTTGTGACTGCGACGACATTGAGCGTTGTCGACAACTCGACGCGGAGGATCTCCCCTGCGACGGCGATTGCGCTCTGACGGCGAAAATCGTCATCATGCTTGCTCCACAGCGTCTCCTGTACCGGAGGACCATGGTCCGGAGCGCACTCGCGGACCGACTCGACCCATCCGGATGCGATCGAGGGCGGCGGAGGCGGACCATTCACGCGCTCGGAAGCGATTGCGGGAACAGCAAGACAGAAGGACAGCGCAATGATCGTTCGCGCGAATGTATAGAGAAACACGGAAGCCTCACTCAAGAACCCATCCGTATACTATCGTCGCATGGCGCACACGCGATGTCACTCCGCATCTGCACCGCGCTTCTTCGCGAATCCGCCGAGCAGCTCCTTCGCCCGATCGCGGTTCTGCCAAAGCACCGCAGCAAGCCCGAGGATCACGAGCGCACCAAGGAGCGGAGACGATCCGCCCGATGCAGGCGCCGCCTCGGAATCGAAGATGACTTCGCGCTTCTCCGCAGTATCGAATTCGGCGATCTTCTCCGGTTTGCCATCGCCATTCTGATCCGTCAGTTCCAGATCGACCATGTCTCCATTGCGATAGCGAAGCCAAAGGTCCGCGGCTCCGTCCTCATCTTCATCGTATGCGCTCCAGACAAGGCGATTGCCCAGATAATATGAGGTGCGATCCGGAGTCCCGTTCCCATCCGTATCCGCAGAAAGCGTTTGATCATATTCGAGCGGATAACCGCCGATCGTCTCCTTGGCGGAAACGCCGAGCGGCATCAGCGCCGCGATACACAGGATCGTTGTCAGCGTTATTTTTTGCATGCGTCAGTGAGTGAATTGCGAACGCGATCGCGCTCTTTGGATTCCCAATCAACAAACTCCTCGGTCAGGGCCTCTCGCTCCCGAAGCAGATCGTCGCGCACGCGATCCATCTCGGCGCGCTTGCGGCTCGCTTCTTGGAGTGCGTCATCGAGTGCCTTGGTCTTGTCGTATTGGCTCGCGAGCAACTCGATGTCCGCCTTGGAGAGCTGCACTTCGACGTTCGGGAGCGACTGCTTCGTGATCTCCTGGAACATCTCCTTTGCCGCCTCGACCGGCGAACCGATGTTCTCGAGCGACGCGATCAGCGTCGTCATCGAAACCGCGCCGATCTTTCCGTCGAGCGTCGTCGTGTCGAATGCGTACTTCGAATTATTTCCCATGCTCTCCCGCGCGAGCTTCGCCAAAATCGCGAGCTGCTGCCCATGCGCGAGATCGTCGACGAAGAGCTTCGCAAATGAGCGCCCGAGATCTGTGCCGCCCTGCAAAAGAAACGTTCCGTCAGCGCCGAAACGCATCGGCGCGGCCGCGCCCGCTGAAGTGTCGTACGTCAGCCAGGCAAGACGCCAGAACGACTTGAGCAGATTCACTTTGAGATTCGATGCCACGGCTTTGCGATACTCCCGAAGCTCCTGGAGCATCAAGCGGTTCATTTCGATATCGCGTTCGAGCACATAGATACTCGCGCGCACGTTCTTCAATTTTCCTCCGACCTCGTGCACGCGCTTGGCTTCGAAGCTCCGCTCGTTCGCCGGGATCGCATCATCGATGTCGGAATATTTCTTCCAGGCAGTTTCGAAATCCTTCGGGATGCACTCCTTCTCCTTTTCTGTCATTTCGGTATATTCGCAGCGATCTGTTCGGAATCGCCCTCCCGCAGCCGCGCACGACGCAGCGAATTGCGCGCGAAGGACTGCCACATGCGCGTGATAGCGCGCGTTCAAGATATACTGCGCGACATTCCGCTCCCGGCCGATGTCCTTGCACATCTCGCCATGGCGGGCGCATTTGCAGATGCGATAGTCGATCTTCGCTCCGCAGAAATCGTCATGAATATCCGGCGCTTCGAACATCACCGTGCGCATGACCTTCTCCGCAGACACGATCCCCGGAAACGCGAACGCCGCAACGAGGCAGGCGGTAAGAAAAATGATCGTTCGAGGCATAGGGTTGTATAAAATATAGTATCGCACTGGAAAGTCCGGTCAAGAAAACCCCCATGCAGCGCATAGGGGTTGTACTGAGCTTTGCGCTCAGAAATATCGTTCCAACTTCTCGAATTCCTCCCAGGAGGAGAGGGCTGCGGCACGCGCGAGCGCAATGTCCGCATCAGTGAGATGAGCGAACCGCCCTTGCGGACGGATGTACTCCGCGAGATCGACCGCACGGTCCGGTCGATGCGTAATGCGCCATTTCCCGTGATCGCATTCGACGAGCGGAAACGCGAGCGATGCAACGGCGAGATGTGCCATCCGGAGCGACTCCCCCGGATCGATCTTCCATCCCGGATTGCATGGAGCGAGGACGTGGATGAACCGGAGTCCCTGCCCGCGATACGCGTTCGCCTTTTCGAGCTTCGCGCGGAAATCGTCTGCATGCGCAATCGAGGCGGTCGCAGCATACGGGATGCCGTGTGCCGCCATGATCTTCATCATGTTCTTCTTCCCTTGCGGCTTCGTGTTCGGATACGGCGTCGTTTCTGTCGCTGCTCCGCGCGGCGTCGAGGAAGATCGCTGTCCTCCCGTGTTCATGTACGCCTCATTGTCGTAGCAGATATAGATGACATCTTCTCCGCGTTCAGCAGCTCCAGAGAGCGCCTGCAGGCCGATGTCGAACGTCCCGCCATCGCCTGCGAACGCAAGCGCCGTCGCGTCGCGACCGAGCTCCGATGCTGCGCGCGCGAGCCCGCCCGCAGTCACCGCCGCGGTTTCGAACGGGCAGTGCACAAGCGGAACGCGCACGGGCGTATACGGATTCGGTCCCGCGATGATCGACCAGCACGACGCCGGAAGCGCGATCTGCGTCCGTGCGCCAAGCACGTCGAGAACATGCCGTAGCGTGAGCGATGCCGTGCAACCGACGCATGCCCGATGGCCCGGAGCCAAATACGGCGATGAACTTTTAATCGGAATCATCGTGCGCACCTTTCGTCCGGGTGCGGATTCGGGCTCCGCCACGCCTCTCCACAGAGAGCGACGCGGAACCTTCTTCTGTAGAAGCGCCTCGCGGAACATGTCCAGAAGCAGCGGACTTCCGATCGGAACGCCGCCGACGCCAGCCGTATATCCGAAGACCGACACTCCGGTCTCGGAAAGCGCAGAGCGGATCTCGTCGTAAATGATCGCATATTGATTCACATCGAGTGCGATCACTTTCTTCGCGTGCGCAAGCGCGGCACGAAGCGCGGCATCCGGGAACGGGCGGAACTGCGTGAGTTTCGCTGCCCCGGCGCGGACGCCTTCCATGCGGAGCTGATCAACCGTCTCTTCGACGATCCGCCAGGTGCTTCCCATGGCGACCATCACGATCTCTGCATCGCTGGTGCGATATGTGTCGACGGGACGATACGCCCGACCGCTCGCTCGAGTGAACGCCGTTGCAGCGGTCCGGAACACCCGCGGAGTGCGAGCAAGATCGTCCGCAAAGCGGCGCTTCAGGCGCCAGTAGTATTCGGGCGCACTCGCGGCACCGAACGCCTTCGGGTCTGACGGATCGATGGCATGCGGCATTGCGCGAACCGGCAAGAACGTGTCAACGATCTCGTCAGCGAGCGTCGCAACAGGCTCCTTAGTGTGGCTCAACAGAAACCCGTCGAAGCACACCATGACCGGAATCAACGACGCTTCCGCGATACGATACGCGAGCAAAACGAGATCGTAGACCTCCTGATTGCTCGCGGCGTAGAGCTGAATCCAGCCGGTGTCCCGCTGCGACAGCGAATCGGTCCGATCGCATGCGATGTTCCACGGAGAACCGATCGCGCGATTCACATTCACCATCACGATCGGCAGCCGCGCACCAGCGACCCAGTGGATCATCTCGTGCATATAGAGCAGCCCATGCGACGATGTCGCAGTGAAAGTCCGCACGCCTGCCTGCGCTGCGCCATTCAAGAGCGCGAGCGCCGAGTGCTCCGATTCGACCGGGACAAACTGGCAGCCAGCAAGCTCGCCCGATGCAACGTACTCCGAGAGCTTCTCAATGATCCCGGTTTGCGGGGTGATCGGATATGCCGACACGACGCGCGGACGCGATTGCTTTGCGGCAAACGCAGCCGCTTCGCTTCCGGTCAAAATACTACGGGTTCTCATGGCCTTCCTCCTTTCCGAAAACGATCGCCGCGCGCTCGCAGACATCTGCGCACAGTCCGCAGCCTTTGCACATGTCGAGATCGACGGCATACGTCCCCTCGGGCGTTCGCGTGATCGCGTAGTCCGGACAGAAGATGAGACAGCGATCGCATGCGATGCACGTTCCGCAGTTGATACACCGAGATGCTTCCGCGACCGCCATCTCCGCGCTGATCGTGAGCGTTGTTTCGGCGAATGCGACGAATGCTTCGTGCGTGAGCAACGCTGCATGCCGGATATTCGGGTCCCGACGTGCAAGCGGAAGGTAGCAGAACTTGATCTCCTCCGCGCCAACTGTTTCACGCACGCCATCGGGTTGCGTCTCTCGCGTCCAATCCGCAAGCAGCTCAGCTGCAGCGTGCTTTCCGGATGCGATAGCTTCCGAGACCGATCGCGGGCCAGATGCGGCGTCGCCGGATGCGGCAAACGCGCCGCCCCAGAACTTCGTACCGGCACTCCGGTCATCAAGATACGCCTTCGCAAATTCCCAATCGGATGTTTCTCCGACGGCAGCGATCGCGCGGTCCACCGCAAGCGCGAATCGATCTTCTGGATCGGTCGACGGAGCGATCGTTCTCGCGTTCTCATCGACCACGATCGTAGGAGCGCAGAGCAATTCCGTCCGCCCGCTTTCGCAGCGGATTCCCACAGGAAGCGTCCGGAGCACAAACGTGACGCCTTCCCGCTCGGCCTCGCTGATCTCATCGGCATGCGCAGGCATGTCCGATCGATCGCGCCGATAGACAATACGCACCGATCGCGCACCGAGACGGAGCGCTGTCCGTGCGACGTCGATCGCGGTATTCCCGCCCCCGACGACACAGACCGCTTGCCCATCACAGAGCATACTTTCGGACTTTCGGGCCGAAGCGCGCGCGAGGAACAGCAGTCCGTCCTCGAGCGCAAGCGTCTCACCCCCTGGTCCTCGGACCACGCGCGGGCGATGCGCACCATGCGCAAAGAGCACATACCGATGCGTCCGAGCGATCGACTTGAGCGTCGCCGCGGTGATCGGATGTCCAAGCCGCTTCGTGATCCGGCGAGAACCGAGCATCGTGGAAAGCTCCTGTTTGAGGAGCGCCTTCGGAAGCCGATACTCCGGAATCCCATAGCGAAGCATGCCGCCTAGCTCAGGATGTTCGTCGTAGAGCGTGACGCGCGCACCGGCACGAGCCAGCACGTACGCAGCCGAAAGCCCCGACGGTCCGGCGCCCACGATCGCAACGCGCATCCCGCGAGCCCGGCGATCGCGCGAAGCCGCCGGCACCAGTCCGTGCGTCAGAGCGTATTCGCCAAGGAACCGTTCGACCGCATTGATCTCCACGCGATCATCGAGCGATCCGCGATTGCACTTTTCCTCGCAGAATCGATAGCACACGCGGCCGCACACGAGCGGAAACGGATTCTCGCGAATGAGTTCCTGCCAAGCATCGGCGAACTTCCCCTCGCGGACCAGATGCATCCACGCCGGAATGTTCTCTGCGCATGGACAGAGATCCGTGCACGGCGACATCCGGTTGCGATGCTCGGGAGCGAATTTGCGCCAGGTTCCGGTCTTTGCCGGAGCGACGTTGGTCGTCGACTGTGCGACGATCGGCGTCCTTTTTCTTGCACTCATGATGTCTCCTCCTTGCCGGTACACACGCACGCATAGGCGTGGCGCGCAGCAGCAATGTTGGCCTCCGTCTTCTTTTTGATCTCGCTTGCGATGAACGCAGCGAGTCCGTCGATCGTCACCCCGAGTCCCGCGACGCGAACGAACGCGCCGAGGAGCGTGGTATTCACGATCGGCGTCGCCCGCGAACCGAGACCATGCAAAGCAGCGATCCGATCGGCATCGATCGTGGCAACACGGAAACGTCCTTGATAGGCCGAGAACGTATCCGGACCGTGCGGCGCATTGATGAGGAGAAGTCCTCCTTCCTTCAGCCCCGCAGCCACGTTCGTCGTCCGCGTGAGTACTTCATCAAGGACGATGACTATATCGGGATATGCAAAAGGCCCGAGCTCTCTGATCGGTGCTTCGTTGAATCGGATGAATGCGTCCACCGGAGACCCGCGACGCTCGGGGCCAAAAGTCGGCGCCGAACTGACATGGGGGTAGGTGCCCGCTTCTCCGCTCTCGGAGTAGTACATGGTCGCCATCAGCTCAGCCATGGTCTTTCCACCCTGGCCGCCGCGACCGTTGATCCGTATCCGTATCATGTCTCCTCCTTTTGTTTTGTGAGAATGAACAGTACCAATACCAAGACTCCTCCGGGCGGAGGGGTCTGTCAATACAACGCCAAACGTCCGAGCGTTGAGCTGAATTCCTAGGATTCTGCGGCGTTTTGCGCCAAGCGCTCGTTCACTTTTCCGACGACATCGGACAGGAGAAAATCGCTCTTCACAAGATAGTACGCCGGTTCGTCTTCCGCGATGCGCGCAATGATACGATCCGTGTTCGGGCTCACGTTCGTGAGAAATATGACCGGCACCTCCTTCCCCCAGTCGTCCTGCTTTCGTAATTTCTGCAGAAGCTCCAAGCCGTCCATTTCCGGAAGGAGGATGTCGAGCAGAATAATGTCGGGATGCGAAGTCACCGCCTCCGCGAGGCCAGTGACGCCATTCGCCGCGCGCCGCACCGCAAAACCTTCTCTGGTAAATTTGTCGACCAATGCCGCAAGAAGCGACTGGTCATCTTCGACGATCAAAATGGACGTCTTCTTTTTGTCGGAATGCGTCTCTTTCATGTCGTATAGTATAGCGAGCAATAGGAATGAATCAAAGCGGTCAGAGCCCCAGGAAACGTCGGCGCTGCGTGTTCTTTTGCGCCAACGGAATTGAGACGAAGAACGTGGTCCCCCTGCCGATCGCCGACGAAAAGCTGACCGTTCCGCCGATCTGATCGAGAATAGAGCGGACAATATAGAGGCCAAGCCCGGTCCCAGAATGCCCGGAATCCTGCGCGTTGCCAGCACGGAAGAACTTACTGAACATGTTGGGAAAATCTTCCTTCGGGATTCCTCTCCCGGTATCAGCAATCGTGAGCGCGAGTTTTTCGTCCTTCACATCCGCCGCAAAGGAGATTTCTCCTCCCCGCGGGGTATAGGTGATCGCATTGACCAGCAGATTCTGAATGACGATACGCACAAGTGTCGGGTCGATCATGATGGGCTGGGAACCGCACTCAAACCGCATGGAGAATTCCAGTTCCTTGTCGTTTATCTGGAACTCCAACTCGGAAACGATCTTGCGGATCAGCGCACAGATATCTGTCGGGATCGGAGCGTTCCGGAACTCCCCAAGCTCGATCTGAGAAATATTCAGCACGCTGTCCACAACGTCGATCATCCGCTGATTGTTGTACGCGATCTGTTCCAGATATTTTCGCTGTTCCGGCGGAATGGCGCCGAGATCGCCCTCAAGCAGCATTCCGGCATACCATTTGATCCCGGTTGGCGGAGTGCGGAGCTGATGCGAAGTGAGCGAAATGAACTCGGTTTTTGCTCGATCAAGCCGTCCGATGTTGCGAATAATGAAGAGCGAGATCGCAAGACTCGGGAGCAGGAGCAGTGCGGCGATCGCAATCATCGAGACAATCATCACGCGGGTTACCCAGCGCGCAGCCTCACCGAGCGTCGACGAAAAATCATCTTCGAGGACCGTCAGCTCCGCATTGAGCGCGTCGATCTCTGCAAGCGTCACGTCGATCGCCTCGGGTGGAGCGTCCGTCAGGACCTGATCATGGAGCTTACCCGCAAGACCGACAAGCTCAGCAATACGCTCATCTCCGGTTTCCCATATCGCGATTGCGCGCTCAAAATAGCTCACGTGCTGGAATCGCCGGAACAGGAGCGTCATGTCGCGTGTATCGGCAGGATCGTTCTTCCCCTCTAGGAATCCGTCTTCTGCGACGGCGAAGTTTGGAACTTCCTTCTGCAATTCGATCCGCGCCTTTTTGTCGCCGAGAGGCACGCGAAGCAGTTCGGCAAAGCGCACGAAGTCTTCCTCTTTGCGCGAATGTGCGTACACCCGAAGCTGATAGACGGCGTCCTTCTGTGACTTGGACCAGAGCCCCTCACCGCCGACATAGGCCCGGATCGACGAGAGCGTCTGCATGCCAAAGGCGTTGAGCGACAAGAGCACGCCGATGACCGCAAGAAAGAGGAGCAGGATCATCGAAAGCTCCACGACCACCGGAAGACCTTTGCGCTTTCTGACGACAGGTCCCTGATCACGCAATCGCTGGTCTCGCTCAAGCGCCTCTGATGCGCGCTCAGACACCGCCGACGCAAGCACCATTGTCGTCACTGCCATTGATCCGATATAGACCTGAAGCTGGAGGAGATTGTAGCTCAGACTTCCGCCAGTGAACGGCCCCGTTCCGAGCACTGTCCCCGCAATGGCGATCGCCGATACTCCCACGATTGCAAACGATGCGCCCATTGTTCCGAAGCGCAGCGCCGCCCACAAGAAAAAGAACGAGGTGAGATACACGAGCGCAGCAATCGTCGAGAGCGCGCCGGGAATATCGACGAGATCAAGAAAAATCGCCGCACAGAATGCAATAAGGCAGAGCGTAAAGGCGACCGCCTCCCCTGTGCGCAGAAACGGTGCTGCAGACCGAAGGATGAGCTTGCGAAAGTTCAGCAGTGCATAGCCGATCGTGAGCGCACCGAGCATGTCTCCGACCCACCACGCAAGCCATGTCGAGGGGTACGCTGAAAGCGGGATTGTCTGCCCAAGCCACAAGCTTGAGGTTCCGATCGTCGCGCTCAAAAGCGTATTACAGAGGACGCCGCACAAGATAAATAGCAGCGTGTTTTTCGTCGTATCGTCATCAAGCGAAAACCCCACGCGCCGAAGAAGGAACACGCCAACGACTGCCTCGAGGGTGTTTCCGAGCGCAATTCCGAGTGCAATAGGAAATGCTGCACCGACAAGAATATTGACGGCGTACGCACCCAGGAAGACTGCCGGCCAAAGTCGATATCCAAAGATGAGCAGTGCCGCGAGCGCAATGCCTGTCGGCGGCCAGACCAGTGTCGCAAAGCCGCTCACCGCGTTGAGCGCAAGCCCCCATTTTGCTGTAAAAAAATATGCAGCAAAAACAAGCACAAACAGCGCGGCAAAGGAGATCGTTCGATGCGCTTTTGCAAGCGAGACCAGACGTTCGATATGGACGTTCACGACAATACCATATTACTATACTTTTCCGTCTGTATCTCATTCGACCCCACCCCGCAATCACTGCCTCTCGAGGGTTGTTCCGAGCAATGGAACCATCGCGAATTCTTGACAAACTCAAATAATAATGATACAATACTCCCGGACGAATTTGTCCGCACTTTGACTTTGGAGGTCAAAAAATGACGGTAACAGCAATGAAAAACACGAGCAATCTCCACATCGCCCTTCTGGCGGTCGTGTTGATCCTCATCCTCGGCGGCATCGGATGGTCCACATTTGATTTCGCCGGTTCGATCGTTGGCGGCATCGCCGGCGGTTTGATCGTATATCTCCTCGCACGAGGTCGTTCCGATTCGAGTGGAAGCGAGACATCGACCGATGTTCCCGCGACACCTCGACCGGCGACCCCTTCGGAGGTGGGTGAAGGACTGCTCGCTCTCAATGAAAGGATCCGTCTCGCCGGGCTCAAGCCTGACGAGGTCAAGGTGTGCGAGGAAGTCATCGACGCGGTCATTCGCGTCACCGAAGGGCTCTGGTCGACCTACCCGGAAGATCCGCCCGTCGAAGACGTGAACCGGCTCGCGGAAAAGCATTTCCCCGAGCATGTCGCGGCACACCTGGCGCTCGGTATGGAAAGTCGCCCGGCGAATGCGGAGCAGTTCGCGGACGGTCTCTCGCGCATGCTGGAGCACCTCTCCCGTTTGGAGAAGATGCTCGAAGACAGCAAGCTGAACACGGCGCAAGCGAAGGCACTTTTCCTCAAGTTCAAGTTCGGAAGCATTTCCTGAAACGTCATCCTGTTATTGGAGGTACTCCATGCAGCACGCACTCAC
>DATIBL010000010.1:0-3945 GCA_035457505.1 Minisyncoccota bacterium
CCTTGATACGGCCGCGATCTTCGTCGACTTCGCCCACCTTGCCTTCGAGCTCCTTGAACGGACCGTCGGTAATGATGACCGACTCTCCGACGGTGAGATCGATCGTGTGCTTCACGTTCTTTGCACCCATGCGAGCGAAGAGCGAATTGATCTCCGCCTGATCGAGCGGGACCGGCACGACGCCTGCGCCGACGAATCCGGTCACGCGCGGCGTATTGCGCACGACGTACCATGAATCGGGATCATAGATCATGTTCACGAGCACATAGCCCGGATAGATCTCCTCTTCCACCTCGACGCGCTTGCCGCCCTTCATCTTGATCTTCTTCTCCTTCGGCACGACCACATCGAAGATCTTGCCCTCCATGCCGAGCGAATCGATGCGCTGCTTCAGATTGCGGACGACCGCGTTCTCATACCCAGAGTAGGTATGGATCGCGTACCAGTACCGCTCTCCCGACGGCACCGCTCCATCGGCGTGCTGTGTGTTCTCCATAAGCGTGTGAGTTAGAAGAGATTCTTGATCGCACCAAGGAAGAGATAATCCATGAGTCCGAGCACGAGGCCCGTCACAAGCGAGATCGCAATGACGAGAACCGTGAAATTGATCGTCTGCTTCTGAGTCGGCCACGACACGTGCCGCAGTTCCGCCTTGGTCTCCTTGAGGTAGGTAATGAGTCCCATAGAGTCGCTATTCATCCGAATAAAAACAGCCCGGGGGCTGTGAATCGTTCCTTTAGTATAGCCATTCCAACGCTCCTGTCAAGATGCCGGATCTGTGGTCTGATTCGCACAAAAAACAACATGCCGCCCGAGGAATCCGGACGGCATGGAACCGAAGATCGACCGTCGAGCACGTCTCAGAAAACGATCATTCCGAGTGCGTAGCTCCCCCACCCGAGCGCAAGCATCGATCCGCCGATCTTAGTGAACATGCCCGGGCGGATAGGCCGCGAGAACCCGATCTCGCAAAGGATCATGAAGGCCGCAAAATACGAGAGGCGGAGCGGATATGCAATATCTGCTTCCGATGCTCCGACGATCCCCGCAGCAGCAGAGACACAAAGAAGGAATGCAACCACGAAAAACATCGCGATGAACCCCACACAAGAGGACTCACCAAACCCTACTCTGCTCCACGTGCATGTCTAGTGAGTAAAAGAAAACCGCCCGGCATTGCACCGGGCGGGGTTTGGAACACAGAACTCAGGAACACGGGAGCGAGGCAATCTCGCGAACCTCCGCGATATACGCAAGGATCTCGCGTGCGGCGTCGGCTTCGTCTGGACCAAGCACACCGAGATCCATCTCGCTACCAAAAATGACTGACATGGGGAATCGGAGGGCATGAATCGCCGTCGGGACTGCGCCATGGATACGGCGCCCCTTCCGGTTGATCAATCCCACCGCATGGACATACATGTCGCATGGCGATGTTTCCATGTCCTTCTCATAGTGGCCGCAACAGACAAGAACCAGGTGGCATTTCCTCCAGCGCATGATGTACCCGTGGCCGATCTTCGGACCATGGAAGAAAAGGTCCTCGATCGGATGATTCTCGACATCCTTGCGATCGCGCTTCCAGCGAGGAGAGGGAGCGTGCGCTGCGGCACACTCGCCTCTTGCGATGCTTCGCTCGATACTCCCGCGCACGGGCCGGGCAAGAGCAGCCCGGACCCGCGCACAGAGACCAAGGAAGCGGCTCGCTGCGGTCATGACGCCGCGACTGCGAGATCCGCAGTCTTGACGCGTTCCGCCTGGCGGGCAGCGCGCTCGGCAGCAAGCGTGTCCTTGAGCTGGACCAGCATGCGACCGAACTCGACCGCGAAACGCTCGGCAGGCTCCGACGTTGCATCGGAGGTGCCATGAGCGAGATCGACGAAGCGGCTCTGCATGATCGTCGTGCCGCGGAATTCGCGATACGGATCAGCGAATGCCCCGTCAGCGCCGGTGCACACGAGCGCAACGTCGCCCTCAGCGAGACGCGCTTCGACGTAGACGCACGAGACACTTCCGTCTGCAGCGCGATTCCAGTAGGCAAAGCGGCGCCGATTGCCGAACTTCCCGACATACTCCGAGAGATTCGCATCGAGCAGCTTCAACGACGAGGTGTCGTATCCCTTCGGAAGACCCTTCCCGTCGCGCTCAACCGCTCGCTCGCTCTTCGGCGCGCTTTCGGTCTTTGCGCTCTTGGTTTCGGGACGGCCGGCCTTGGGCTTTTCGCGGCCTTCGCGGCGTTCTGCTTCGTGGTTCGCGATCGGCTTCAGGCAGCGCTCGACAAGCTTGGCGAGGCGCAGTTCGCTCCGCGTTACGCCGAGTTCCATTTCGGTCATGCGTCCGTTGTCGAGCAGCTTGTGAATGACCGCAAGCGGCACGTCGATCTCTTCGAGACCGTCGATGTCGATGCGATACTCGCCCGTGGCTTCGAAGACGCACACGTAAACTTCGCGATTCTTCTTGAAGACGCCGAAGACCACGCGCGAGTCGCCGCGCTCGAAATCGATCGTGAGGCCCATCTCGGGCAGCAAGAGATCGAACATGCGGCGCAATCCGTACGCGTCGAGCAAGGCCCGACGCCACAGCACGCCGCGATCGGCGATGGAGATGAACTTGATGTCACTCTCGTCCATACCCGGCTCGGGAACTGTTGCGATCTTGTCGCTCACGCTTGCGAGGGCGTCAGCCAACTGATGTCCATCTTGATGATGGTCGTGATGCTTTGTCATTTTCAAACTCCTTCTTGCCATACACGTCGCATGGGGCGACGCGCCCGTCCTCAGAAGGAATCCAGGCTTCGAGAGCCCTTCATCCGGAATTATTGAATCAGGAATATTGTACTTTGTCAAGCCCATACATTCCCTCCCCTCAAGCTGCTCAGGCATCCAAAAAGACGAAACCCCCGATGAACGGGGGTTTTGAAAAATTCTCAATCTACGGCGATAAATGGCCGTTTTTTGCGCATAGTGCGCGATGTCCTGCGGACCCTCGGACTCGGACGAAGGCGCGCATCATATGATCGCTCAAAGAGCGAGAATACGGTCAGGAGATGCCTGCTGAGGGGAGGTCCCACGGCCGCACAATCTTGTCGGAATCCTTCGACACGGCTTCCCGCTGCTCGTCATCTTGCAGGTCGGCGGCAAGCGCCTTGGCGAGTGCGTGATGCGCGTCCAATCGGATATCGGAGAGCGTCCGGCCTTCTCGGATGGGTTCTTCGAGGATCAGGCGTGCGGTGACCATGGAATTTCGCAGCGCGGCATAGCGCATGTGCAGTTCGTCGAGCTCATTTGCGGCGTCGCTTGCGATCGGCGATGCGTCGGGAACTTCGGTCCCGCGGTTCTGTCCGGTCTTGTGGAGAAAGACTACGAGGATCACCAAAAACGCGGCGACGGCGATCGCGCCGGTCATCACATCTGGGCGCTCATCGGGGGCTTGAACGGGAGTTTGCGCCTCCACGGCAGCAGCAATGGCCTGTGTTTCCGCGACGGCTTTGTCGATCGTCGCGAGGTTCGCGGCAACCTCGGGAATGGTCACCATCGCCGTCGGCGTACCGTCTTGCGATTCACTCGCATTCGGAACAAACACGAGCGTCGGCTCCGTCGGAACCGCAATGACCGCACCCTTCGCAGGATTCGGCCAGTTCATGATCGGGTCGGAACAGTCCCACCCGGCGAGCACCGATGTATAGCCGGAGCTTGCGAGCGACGCGGTCATGGCGCAGCTCTTGGCCATGTAGTCGCTCCAACTTGTGACGGTCCGGAACTCGGCGCTTTCTCGCGCGCGGGCATGCCAAGGACCGGGCGTGCGGTCGTCGAGCGTGACGAGGCGAACGGGGTCATGCGTCGTCTGAAGCGTGCTCGCGGGGAATTCGCCGTCGAGTGCAAACGTAGGCTGCGCAACAAGCGAAAAGAACGCGGCAACGAGTGCCGCAAACACGAAGCGGAGGCG
>DATIBL010000011.1:0-7227 GCA_035457505.1 Minisyncoccota bacterium
GGGTCACCTCGCGCACTACTGCATCACGCATTGCATCGATCGCCGCATAGAGACTCTCTTCTTTCGCTACAGAACGAAAGTCGGCGCCCTTCACATGCATGGTCACCTCGGCATAGAAGATCTCTCCGCCCTTGCGATGCTTCGTCGTCACGCCAATGTCGACGCGCGCGAGCACGCTTTTTTCGCGCGGCTCCAGTACCTTTTCAAGTCCGCGAAGCGCCTTGTGGACATACGAGTCGATCGCGTTCGTGTGCTCGATCCCCGTCGCTTTGATGGTGATGCGCATAGCGTAAAAATGAATTGTATAGCACCTATTATACCACGCTCAGGTTGATCGGGCACCGCATCGGATATTAACATTTCTCCCAGAAAGCTCTCTCGATTGGTGCGCATTTCGTATACAGCCGTAACCTTGCGTTTTCTTGCTTTCGTGCTAGAGTTTTCCCGGACAACCCTCTCGAACACAAAGGAGATCGGCATGAGAAGGACTCTGATCGTTGCGGCACTGGCAGTGAGTATCAGCACACTGAGCGGCTGTGCAGGAATGACCAAAGAAGACTTCGGACGCCTCGGCGGTGCCAGCATCGGCGCTTTGCTCGGCAATCAAATCGGTGAAGGGGCAGGAAACATTGCAGCCACAGTCATCGGCGGATTTGCAGGCTGGCTCATTGGCGGCAAGATCGGCGCAGCCATGGATCAGAACGACCAGATGCGCGCCGACCAGGCCGCACAACGCCAGATCATGGCCTCCACGTACGGCTCCCATACCGAGCAGTGGACCAACCAGCAGTCTCGCGCAAACTATTACACGAACGTGACGACCGAGCGGATGCCGCCGACGAACAACCGCTGCATCGAACGCAAATTCTTCCGGCAATACATTGATGTATATATCGATGGCCGCAAGGAACGCGCCGAGCGCAGCGGCATCGCCTGCCGCAGCATGCAGACCGGCCAGTGGGAAGTCGAAGAGACCAATTGAACACGTCCCGGGATCATCAGATCCCGGGATTTTTTGTCGCCAAATATTGACACTCGGTCGGCACTTCGGGATGATGCCAAATGGAGTACAACGAGGTTCTTCCTCATGGACACCCGGATCATCGCATGGGCGTGCGCGCTTGCCGCGGCGTGCGCACCCGGGCTCGCCACCGGCGCATCGGGCATCACCCCCGAACACGCCGAGCTTTCCGCCCGGATCAAACTCGCCGCCGCGTACACGCTCGCCGCAGAGATGCGAGCGCTCATGACCGAGTACGATCGCTACGAGATCGAGATGCATACCAGCGACGCACTCGAGCTCCCGCCCGGCCGCTCATCCCTGCGCACGTGGAAGAACGAGCGCAATGCAGAGTGGCGGCACATCGTCACGATCAAAACGATCACTGTCGACAGCACGATCAAGGGCATCTGCAAGGCCTTTCATGAAGAGCTGTCGGTTCGACGGAACGGCCACGCTGTCTCGGCCCCCGCGATCCGCGATGCGATCGCATGCAGGCCGATGCGCGGAGGCATCGTCGTCGAGCGCACCTGGAAGATCCACAAACCCGGCAGCGTCCCCCACGACGCAAACGTCCCCAAGAGCACCGAGCCGTTCATCGATCCGTAAATCCCTCCGCCGCCTACTCACAGGCGGCGGTATGTTATACTCGTCGCAAGGCCACCCCTACTCTTCCGTCTTTATGCAAATTTTCGACGCCATCTTGCTCGGCATCATCGAAGGGATCACCGAATTTCTCCCCATTTCATCCACCGGACACCTGATGGCGGTCGCACACGCGCGCGGACTTGCGGGCGACGCGTTCGCTTCCACATTTGAGATCGCGATCCAGCTCGGCGCAATGCTTGCCGTGATCGCCATCTACCCCAAGCGGCTCCTGGCCGACCGCGCGGTCATCCTGCGCGTTGCAGCTGCGTTCTTGCCGACGGCGCTTCTCGGCGCCTTGGTCTACCCGCTTGTAAAAGACGTCTTGCTCTCTGATGTCCGGATTGTCGCCTACGCCCTTATCGTGGGAGGAATCGCCATCATCGCATTCGAGCGCCTCAAGATCGCCCGAACAGCGAGCACCGAGATCGCCGCACTTCCGCTCCCCCGCGCGGCATGGATCGGAGTATTTCAGGCAATCGCGTTCATCCCCGGCGTTTCGCGAGCTGCGGCAACGATGATGAGCGGCATGTGGCTCGGACTCTCGCGCAAGGAGGCGATCGAGTTCTCGTTCTTCCTTGCCGTCCCCACCATGGCAGCTGCGACAGCGCTCGATATTATGAAAACTGATGCCGTGCTCGGAGGACGCGAATGGATGCTCCTTCTCGTGGGCAGCGTTGTTGCATTCGCAGTTGCGCTTGCGGCCATCAAACTACTCATCCGTTTCGTCGAAGCCTGGACGCTCGAACCCTTCGGCTACTATCGCATCGCGGCGGGGCTGGCGCTGCTTGCGCTGCTCGCCTAACATTTCCCGAAAACAGGAAAGCCGCACCATCGTGAGTGCGGCCTGTGCATATCTGCTTAGCGAATACTAAGCGAATTCCATGGATCAACGTTGAGCGAAGGAACATTGGAATACTGATCGGATGACTCTCGCGCACGTCCGGATTCGAGCACGACCGGATCTCCCAGAGGACAGAGCAGCGCTTCCGGATCGTTGGCGTCGTCGACGCATCCTTTTGCCTCAAGCACGTGCGCACGATCGAGGCGGACCCACGGAAAGCGGATCACGCTCACGAGCGCTCGCGATCCCTTCTCGATGGTGATGCGGTAGTCGGCGCCGAGGCGCTCAGAGGGCTCACTTGCCCGCCAAGCCTGACATCGATGAGCGAGCTGCTCCGGAACGCAGCGCACTTCGCTCGCGGTATTCGGAACATGCGCATCCGCAAGTTTTGTGAACGCGAGCCATTCTGCGATCATCGGATATGCGAGCGCGGCAAGGACCAGCAGGGCGACGAGAAAGCCGAACGGATGACGAGGGTGGTCATGATCTTTCCGCATGGCGAAAGCTCCTCTCTATCTCGCTCTGTTCTACGCAAATTCAGCCCGCATGGCAACCATGGCTATCGCGTTGCGCCCGCCCCAAAGCGTCCGTACAATGGACGACATGAAGCGCACCACTCCCATCCTCGACCGCAATGTTGCGATCTGGCTCGTCGCACTTGTCGGACTTTGCGCGGGATACTTTCTTGGCGTGATGTTCGGAGCGCGAGAGGTCGTCGTCCGTGAGAATACGCCGGACAATCCGGCTGCAGAGAGCTCGGTCAATCTGATGATCGTCGAGCCCGGCGGCATTGTGCGCACATGGAACACTGTCACCTGGCATGAATCGCAATCCGTCCACGAACTCCTCGAGGAAGTCGCAGCAGTGGGAGCCATCACCTATCTTTCAAAAGGCGGCACTGGCGGCCTCGAGATCTCCTCGATCGACGGCGTGATCGCGAACCCCGATGACGGCCTCGCGTGGCGCTATTGGGTGAACGGACAAGAGCCCCCGCGTACACCCGACAAGTATAATCTCCGCCCCGGCGACATGGTCGTCGTCGCGCTGGCAAAGCAAGCGGCGGAGTAGGGCGGCACCTTGACGCAGGCCGACCTAACGCTATCCTTTGAAGCAGATTTCTTCTCCCGCGAAAGGAGCCTGTAATGCACGCACCGCGTCCGCTGACCCCCGAGCAAGTCGCTTCCCTCGTCGCGCATATGGGCAAGATGCGCATGGAAGGATTTACCTTCAACGAATTCCTTGCCTTCATGCGCCTCGTCTGGGCCATGAACGGCCTCGCTTTGATCGACGAAAAAGATGTCGAAATCGTCCAGCTCGCCGTGGCCCGCGAAGAGCCCGATCACAATTAATGAACCCCTGCGAAATGCGGGGGTTTCTGTTTCAATCTTGGGACAAAGAAAAAGGCGCCGAGATCACTCGTCGCCTGATATGTGGTGCAGGGGGTATGCGCCCATGGCCTCCGCTCTTCGGCATTGCCGATCGACTTTGAACCAACTTTCCTCACTCTTCCCGCCGGCCGGGCTCTGCAAGTACTCTTTGGCGGCACAGCTTTTCTGTAGACGTCGCGACAGTCGTACAGTGCTACGCACTCCTTTCCCCGCTGCGAGCATCATCATATCGCGCGAGGCATGCGGAGCAAGTTGACGCGCGAGTGTTTTGCATTTCCTGACGCGAGACCTATAATGCGCTCACTCCTCGTCGTTCAATGGATAGGATGCCTCCCTCCGAAGGAGGCGATGTAGGTTCGATTCCTACCGAGGGGACACGAAATACGCGATATGCCCACTATCTCTCCACGCGATCGAGAGCGCATTCAGCAGGCGTTTGCCGATAATCCGGCAGCGCTTCGGGACGCGCTCGTGCGACTCGAGGACGGCGAGCCGATCGAATACATTCTCGGGCGAGTCGATTTTCTTGGGGTCACCGTGGACCTCTCCCACCGGCCGATGATCCCCCGCCCGGAAACGGCATTTTGGGTCGCGCGCGCGATCGAAGAACTCCAAGGGAGGCCCGGGCCGCTGCGACTCGCGGACACCTTCTCCGGCGCGGGAAATGTCGGCATCACGCTCTTGAAGAATCTCCCGGAATCGCGCGTGGATCTCTCGGAGTTCGACGCAGCGCTTATTCCGCAAATCGAGATCAATGTCCTCCTGAATGGAATCGACCCCGAGCGCGCACGCATCTTTGCCGGCGATACGCTCGAGGGACTCACGGGGTCGTATGATGCGATCTTTGCCGTGCCGCCGTACGTCCCTGACGCTGCACTTCCAGAGCTTGATCCCGAAATGATCCGCTTCGAGCCGCACCTCGCATTCTTCGGCGGCGAGGATGGACACCGCTTCCACCGCGCACTCGTCGCCGGAGCATGGGACCTCCTCGCTCCCGGCGGCACGCTCTATATGGAGGCCGATATGGATCACGAACCTGCGATCCGCGCCATGCTCCCCGGCACGCGCTGGTCCTCGATCGAATTCTGGTCCGATCCATACGGCGCGACACCGAATGTCGTCCTCCGAAAATAGCAGCATGGAGTCACTGCTCGCTTGACTCTGCCTGCTCGAATCATTAGACTCCTTCACTAGGTCTGGAATACATCAACCGAGATTCTCTGGAAACGGGGAAAAGCCCAGTGCTCGATCGTCGCACACAATCCATGCTTTGCATCGGGGCGCGTCGCGGCCGTACTAAGTGCACAAAGAGTATCGCACCTTTTGGAGCGAGAAGATCGGTGATCACCGTCGAGGCTAATGCGCGGGAGGTGATGCGCTTTGTCGCGTCGGGGCTCCCCAGAAAAACCCGGATCATCGAAGGCTAAACCAGACCTCCCATTCAAAACGCAGCACACGCTGCGTTTTTTCTTTTCCCTATTCTGCGCTATTGTGCCCTCATGAATGCATCGAACCCGGACCAACACGTTCGTGCAAAGGAACGCACGTGGCTTCTCGCGGAGAAATATGCCGGCCGAAAAACCCCGGAATTCTTTGCCGACCTTGAGCGCCTTGCCCAAGGTGAGCCGCTTGCATACGTGATCGGCTGGATTGATTTTCTCGGCACTCGGATCAATCTTTCGGAGCACCCTCTCATTCCCCGCCCCGAAACAGAGTGGTGGGCCGAACGAGTGATCGAAAAGCTCAAGGGCGAGCGCGGTCCGGATGCGGTGCTTCGAATACTTGATCTCTTTGCCGGATCGGGGGCGATCGGGATCGCACTTGCGCGCGCACTTCCCCATGCTGCGATCGTCTCCGCAGATATTGCTGATCGCGCGATCCGTGCGATTCGCATGAACGCAGAGCGGAACGGCTGCGCGAATCGCGTCGAGGTCGTAGAGAGCGATCTCTTCGCCTCCATTCGAGGAACATTCGACGTGATCGTCGCGAATCCGCCGTATATCGATCCAGCGCACCCCGAGACGGTTGAAGCATCCGTCCTCGCCCATGAGCCGCATGAGGCGCTCTTCGGCGGAGAGCGCGGCCTTGCGATCATCGAGCGATTCCTCGCGGAGAGCCCCGGATATCTTGCCGACGACGGGATCCTTGCCATGGAATTCGGCAAGGGACAGGAACATGCGATCGCCGGCCTCGCCGCAGCGCTTCCCTTTGCGACGGTCGAGATCGCAAACGATCAGTTTGGAATCCCGCGATGGATTCTGGCAACAAAAGAGAACACCCGCGGGGAGCGGGCGTCAGGTCCAGGCGAGTCGGGAGGAATCTAGAGTATGCCCTACCGATAGCGTGCCGGGATTTCCTTGCCCGCGCGCGCGGCCTTCTTTCGCTTAGCGACCTTGCGTTTCTTATTCATGGACGGAGTCTACCATAGATTTCCCGTCGCGCAACAGAGCCACCCACCCGGTATCACAGACGATTAAAGAGTGACCGAAACAGTCGAACTTGAAATTTGGCGAATCGCGGATTATCAATGACAAGTGCAATTTCTTCCTTGTAATCGACAAAAGCGACCTTGTCTCCATAAACGAGCGCCGCGATGTCGTAGACAAAGGGATCTTCTGCAGGTGGGATCATCTTCGAAAAGCATTCCATGCGCTTTTTGTGCGGACTCGCTTTGAGGGCCGCATTGGTAATAACAAATTGCTCAAGTTTCTTCGCATCCCTCTCATGACGAAAACTCTTCGGAACGAAGCGCTCGACATCGGTGCCAGGATTGCGAGAACTTGCACGATAAAATGTTCCCCCGGGGGTCATCGTGTGTGCCAGGTCGAGAAGAACTGAGCGGAGTCCCTCTTTCCCTTCATACACCTTGATCGCTGTTCGTTTCTGCTTCTTGTGATACGCACGCTGAAATACCTCGAGAGCTTCCTGAAATTGTTGCTCGCGCTCGAGAACAAGTTTTGTGAGTTTTTCCGGCTCCTCAGCAACATATTGCTTCCGCTTGCCGCTCAGGGCCTCCGACACGAGACCTTTACGAACAAGTAGAGGGAGAGCGGTATACACTGCCGGACGGTGGCACCCGCTCAGACGCACGATATCGGAAATAGACAGCGCTGGTGCTCCCAGCATTGCCTTGTATATCAAAGACTCTTGCGGGGTGAGTCCAGCCTGACTCAATATGTCGATTGCGTGTTTGTGCATTCATGAAATGTACTATTTGTAGTAAAATAATACAAATTATTTACCGCTCACTGCCCTCTGGATATTCGCGATTTCGGTCCATGTGTAAAATTTCGATACAGAATCGAACAGTGAAACGGTCTTATAGCGTAGCAAGGGGTATATTCAACGAG
>DATIBL010000012.1:0-6355 GCA_035457505.1 Minisyncoccota bacterium
GGTTTCGCTGCGGCTTTCTCGGCATGCTCCATCTCGAGATCATCACGGAGCGTTTGCGCCGCGAATTCGACCTTGAACTTGTCGTGACGACGCCGACGATCACCTATGAAGTGGAGCTCAACCGCGGTAACGGGCGCCTCATTGTCTATTCGCCGGCACTATTCCCGGATCATGGGACGACCAAATCGATCCGCGAGCCGTGGATCGATGGGCAGATCATCACTCCGCCTGAATATGTGGGACCCGTATCGCAGATCCTTTTTGATCATGAGGCCGAAACGGGGGACACTGATCTGTTTGGCGAGAATCGTTTTGCGATGAAATTTAAGATGCCGCTGCGCGAGCTGATGCGCGGATTCTTCGATAAGCTGAAGAGCGCCTCCAGCGGGTATGCATCACTGTCGTATGAGATCGTCGGATATCGCGATGCTGATGTGTGCCGTATGGACATTCTTGTCGCCGATGAGCCGATCACCGCATTTGCCCGCGTCGTCTCGGTGCGCCGCGCCCAGGAAGAGGCAGAAAAGGTCGTCGAGAAACTTTACAAGACGCTCCCGAAGCAGCTCTTCGTCGTAAAGATTCAGGCCAAGGCGCTCGGCCGCATCATTGCATCACGCTCGCTTTCGGCGATGCGCAAGGATGTGACCGGATATCTCTATGGCGGCGACATCACGCGAAAGATGAAGCTCTTGGAAAAGCAGAAGAAGGGAAAGAAGAAAATGAAGGAGCGCGGAAAAGTTTCCATCCCGCAAGATGTGTTCGTAAAAATGATCCGCCCGGATTCGGACGGGTAGGGGTTGCTCGAGTGGTCGCTGAAGCTGAAGGCGAGCTTGCGAAGAAGCTCGCCGTTTTCGCAAATCCTGCGCTAGAAGAAGATGGGGAGCGACAACGCCACCATGCTCAAAATGACTGCGATCGCGATGCAGCTCCAGATCATTTGGACCATTTTTCTTCGCTTTTTTCCGATGAAAAACATACGTTTCGTGGGTTTTGGTTCCCGCGTAGTATACTATAGCTATGCGCCGATTGCGAGATTTTCTGCCCGCCCCGATGCTCGATTTTCGTGAGCGGAGCCGTTTCCGGCGGCTATTCTATTCGACCCCGTCGGTGGTCATTCTCGTGGTGATTGCAGGCTTTTTGGCCCATGCATCCTGGACGATGTACGAAAAAAGCGTGCAGGCGGGGGAGCGCAGAGACAAGGTTCTCGGTGAACTGGCTGCCTTGGAGGCACGGAAGGTGCAGCTCGATGCGGATATCGGGAAACTCTCGACGGATCGAGGGATCGAGGCCGAAATTCGCGATCGGTTCATGGTTGCGAAGGAGGGAGAAAAGGTTATTATCATTACTGATCCGAGCGAGGATGAGGAGATCATTGTCGGTGGGATCAAGGAAGATCGATCCGGATTTCAGGCGTTCAAGAGTTGGATCGGCATCGAGTGAGTGCAAAAAAGATTACGATACGCGGGATTAGTTTAGTGGCAGAACTTCTGCTTCCCAAGCAGGTGGCGCGAGTTCGATTCTCGCATCCCGCACTCGGCCAAGAAACCCAGGCATCTGCCTGGGTTTCTTGTTGCCGATGCGAGGATAGCGATGTGCCTGCGCACATCGCGTGCGAGAATCGAAGGGCGGAGGCGCGAAGCCGGACCGAAGGTCCGCTAGTCTGAAGTGTACACTTGCGTTCGTCGATGGATGATGATTTTCTTGTTACGGACCTGCGATCAGGAAATATCAGATGCCTCAAAAGTCCATGCGCGATCTCGCGCCGATTATCTTTCTTGCGTTCTGTGCCGTTGGATTTGCACTCGAAGTGATCACTGGAAGTACGACCCCCATGTTTGTCTTTGCCGTACTTGGGCTTGTGCTATGGATCTTTTCTGTTCCGTTCGATCAGTGGCGGGAAGGACGGAAACCTAGAAAGCGGCACAATGATTCATGATGAGAAATTCTCTTCGCTATGGAAAAACGCCCCCTTTTGGGGCGTTTGTTCTGTCTGCTGACAGGCTGGCTCGGGGAGCGGTTCATCTGGAAGATAGTGTTCGATCGTTATCGCAACGGCAACAACGGCTAAGACGAATGCCACGGTTTCACCGCCAATGCCTCCATAGCGGAGGAAAAGTACGGCGAAGACTACGACAAGGATCGGAAGTAGCCACCATGCGGCATGAAAGGCGATGACGTCCATGATTTGACACACCAAAAATCTTCTTTTGTTATACGAGTATCGCGCATTTTGTCAACAAAAACACAAAACGCCCCCGAAAGGGGCGTCTGTCTTGTGCCGAGGACCAGGGGTTCGACGCAGGTCACAAATTCGCTTCGCTCATAAGTGCCTGCTGTCCCGGCTCGCGGTCTCGCAGAACCTCGACATCGCTCCGCCTTTCGACCCTTTGAAATGTTCCACATTTCATCCTCGTCACAAAACGCCCCCGAAAGGGGCGTCTGTCTTGTGCCGAGGACCAGGGTCGAACTGGTGACCTACCGCTCTTCAGGCGGGCGCTCTACCAACTGAGCTACCTCGGCATTATTTATTATTATCGTCTTCGAACTTCCCAAGTGCGCCATCCCTGCTTGAGCTACCAAGACCGCTACCCTGGCATGCACAATTTATATAACTTTGAATCTCGAACTATGCTAACAAACTTTGCTTGAGCTACCAAGACAGCTGCTTCGGCGGAATTCATTTCGCCGTGAAGCGTCTGCCTATATTTGCAGAAAATCGGGAAATTCTCAAGGGGTGGTCTCGACGGCCGGTTCGGCCGCGTTGCGCTCGTCGAGGATGCCCTGCCAGCCCTCCGGCAGCGTTTTGGACGTCTCCTCGAGGCTTTCGAGGGCCCCGATGATGGTTTTAGATGCGTTCCAGTACTTCTCGATATACGGCTGGAAATAGACGTATGACCATCCGACGGCTCCAAGGATGATGAGCCAGTAGATCATCGATGCAACCTGTCCCCAGATCATGCCCTTGCGAATCCCGCGTAGGATGCGGTTATTCTCGCGAGCGATCTCGAGGAGTTCGTCGACTTTATCTCGGTCAGCGGATTCCATACCGTGAGTTTAGTATATCAAACCTCTGCGTGGTGAGAAAATGGGATGCTCCACAGTTTGAGTGAAAATGTTAGGGTATGATATAATCTGCAAACAATTAGCATTTAAATCGCCATTGAGCATTGCTATGGAGGAAAATACGCAAGCAGCCGCACCGAAGAAGAAGGTCGCCATTTATACGACCCAGACCTGCGGGTATTGCCGAATGGCGAAGGACTACTTCAAGGAGCATGGCATCGAGTATAGCGAGTTCGATGTGGGTACTGATCTAGAGAAGCGCAAGGAGATGATCGAGCGCAGCGGACAGATGGGTGTTCCGGTCATCACGATCGACAATGATTTCGTTGTTGGTTTCAATAAGCCGAAGCTCGGGGAATTGCTTGGAATTGCGAACTAGCTTCGCGCGCGATACTATGACAAACGGGTTCACATGGGTGAACCCGTTTGTTTTTTGCCCAACACTTCGATGGATAGAACAGCTTCGTCCTGAGGTGAGCTCGCCCCGTGGGAAACCCGCGAAGCGGGAGGGCGAGCGCAAGACCTTTTGAGCTGTTTCGTGAGCGTATGCGAAACGAAAGAGCCAAAAGGTGTACTGCGCCGGTACGGCGGGGATGGTGGTTCCATGAGGAATCGAACCAGTGTGCGTAAAATGTGACGATTGCCCCTGTAGTTCAATGGATAGAACAGCTCCGTCCTAAGGAGTTGATGGTGGTTCGATTCCTCCCGGGGGCACCATGGAGATCGGAGTAGATTTTGTCGGTGTGACTACGCCATTCTACTGCAATGACGGTGAAGGAAATTTTGTGCTCCATAAACGAAGTGCGAAGTGTCGCGACGAGCATGGGCATTGGGATCCCGGTTCAGGGAAGCTCGATCATGGTCTCAGCCTCGAGGAAAATGTGCTCAAGGAGGTGCTTGAGGAGTATGGATGCCGCGGTGAGATCCAAGAGCGCCTACCGGCTCACGATATTTTTCGCGAGCACAATGGAAAGAAAACGCATTGGGTCGCCGTGCCATTCTTTGTAAAAGTTGAGCGGAGCGAGGTGCGCAATAATGAACCCGAGAAGATCGACGAGATCGGATGGTTTCGACTCGACACCTTGCCGGAGCCGCTGCATACCGGATTTCGATATACCCTTGATCGCTATCGGGAATATTTTAAGCGATACGAATGATTTTTTGAGTAACAAAAACACCAGATAAGCGATCTGGTGTTTTTTGCATGCAGGCAATTGGTTCTTAGATCGACTTCACCTTGAGCTCCTGGGAGCGGTTGGAGTCGAGCTTGGGGAGGCGGATGATGAGGAGGCCGAATTTTTCGACGGCCTCGGCACCGTCGGTGTCGATCTCGACAGGGAGTTCGATCTCGCGGGAGAAAGCGCCCCAGTAAAGCTCCTGGATGTGGTAGTGCTCATCGGGGATGCCGCTCGGGGCGACGCGCACGCCGCGGATAGACACCATGTCGCGAGTGACGGAAATATGGAGATTCTCGGGGGTGACTCCCGCGATCATGCTCTGGATGATGATCTCGCTCTCGGTTTCATAGAGATCGACGGCGAGCTCGCCCTCTTCCTCGTCGTCCTCTTCGACATCGGGGTCGACCTCGTAGACAGCTTCTTCGGTATGGACATGTGCAATGACTTCGTCGGCGTCGTCATCGTGCACATCGCTGTCTTCGTAGACGGCTTCTGTCCACGGTTTTTCGCGCGCTTCTTCACGCACGGTGTGCTCGGTTTCGCGCGCCCGCTCCTCGGCATGTTCATGCTCGAGTTCGACCGCACCGGTGAGCCGTTCTAAGAACGATTGTTTTCGAACCATAGGATCGAGTCTGATTATATTGCGGGGAGGCGTACGACATTCCCTCCATCTTGTCCTTGTCGCTCTCTCGGCGCGAGGCGCTTGATCTTCTCGCATGCGAGGAGGAGCGCCAAGATCGAGAACCACAGGAGAACGAAGAGGAGATACATGAGCCGCCCTTCAGTTGCGATTATAGTGAAGTTGAAGAGTGTGTGCAATCCGATCGCGCCCGCGAGTGCGAGAATGGTGGCGCCGATGCGCTTGGTACGGCTGGCGAAGAAGGTCATGGCGAGCGTCACGCCAAGAATGCTCGATGCAGCGACATGAAGGAGCGTCGCGCCGATAAAGCGGAAATTGCCGAGCATGATCGTTCCGAAGGCGTCGCCCGAACCCAGAGGAGAAATGAGATAGAGCGTATTTTCGAGTGCAGCGAATCCGAGTGCGATTGTGACAAAGTAGACGACAGCGTCGATCGGCTCGTCGAAGAAGCGCGAGCGAAGCGCGACGAAATAGATGGCAAAGTATTTGAGGCTCTCCTCGACGACGGAGACGACGAAGAGGAAACGGAAACTGTCGAGATTGTTTGAGACCGCGAGTACATCGCCGAGGTATTTTTCGAGCGGGTAGGCAGTCGCCGTGGCGAGCATGCCTGCAAGAAATGCGAGCACGATCAGGCCGCGGGGCTCTGGGTGGAGGCGGTCTTCCTTGAGCCAGAACCAAAGCCAAAAGAGCGCGGGGAGGACGCCACCGAGAATGGCGAAGAAGATGATGGATGGAGTCAGATCGGCCATGGGGCAACGAGAAGGGGCGTTTTGCGATCCGGAAGCGCGCTCCAGATCTCTTCAGTGATGAACGGAATGAATGGGTGCTGGAGCTTGAGGAGATTCTCGAGGATATAGAAGAGCGTCCATGCTGCGGAGCGTTTCGCGGCGAGATCGTCTCCAAGAAGTGCGGCTTTGCGCTCTTCGATCAGCTGATCAGCGAGTTCGTGCCAGGTGTAGTGGTAGAGCTGTTCGGCAGCGAGATGGAGTTTGAATTCGTCGAGGTGCTTTGTGGTGGACGCTACAAGCTCCTCGAAGCGTGCGAGTGCGACCCGGTCGGGCTCGGCGATATCAGGCTTGTCGGCAATATCGACGCCCTCGACGGAGGTGAGTACGAACCGCGCGATATTCCAGATCTTGTTGGAATATTTCTTGTAGCCCTTGATCTTGTCCTCGGAGAGATTGACGTCGGAGCCCGGTGCAGCGCCCACGATGAGTGAGATGCGCGTCGCGTCGGCGCCGTATTTGGCGATCATATCGAGCGGGTCGATGATGTTGCCGAGCGACTTGGACATCTTGCGGCCCTTGGCATCGCGCACAAGGCCGTGGAGATAGACGGTGTGGAAGGGGATCGCGCCGAGATGGTACCCGCTCATGAGGATCATGCGGGCGACCCAGAAGAAAAGGATGTCGTAGCCCGTCTCGAGGAGTGCGGTCGGGTGATAGGCTTCGAGCTCGGGGGTTTCGTCGGG
>DATIBL010000013.1:0-4977 GCA_035457505.1 Minisyncoccota bacterium
CATCCCTCCGCCCGAGAATCCGCCACCGCCGCTCGAGCTCGTGCTTGCGGAGCTCATCGCATTCGACGTATGCGACGCAAAACTCGACAGTGAGCTTGAGAATGCTGCAGCAGAGAATGCACCCTGCGATGCAGCATGATACCAGGTCGGTGATCCGGACTTCGGGTATGCCTCAAAAATGCTCTTGAACTGCTCGGCCCACGCTTCTTCGACGCCGAAAATGATGGCATACGGGAGAAATCTCTCGAACTCTTCCGGCTTGCGTTCGGGGGCGTTTGCAAATGCGATGCGATCCGCTTCGGCAACGGAAAGATATTCCCGAAACCCTGCAACGCGTTCACGGATGAGCGCTCCCTGAACGGTTGTCTTTGGCATTACGAACGCAAAGATCCCCACGATGACACCGGAGAGAACCAGGCCAAGGGCAAAAGAGCCGGAGAAAAAGCCGATGACGGCGAGGCCAACTCCGGCAGCGAGGTATGCGCCGCGGACTTTTGAGGGATTCTGAAGGTAATATCCCTTCTCAACAAGTGCGTCGAGAACGGCGCGATCGATCTGGGAGATCGTCGGATTGAGATCCTTTTTCCATTCTTTGAGCTGCGAAAGTCGAAGGTATGCGAGATCGCGGCCCTCATGGGTAAAAAGCGCGTCGAGCAAGATGGATTCATAGGGAAAGAGCGCACTCTTCACGTTCGGATGACGAGTGAGTTGGTAGTCCTTCGTATCGAAGATGATGCCCTTTTTCTCCGTTTCTTCGATATCGAAGAAACCCCGCCGAGCGAGATCGACGATTTCTGCACTGATCCCTTTGCGGTTCACTGTGCCATCGAGAATGGCGCCTGATTCGAGCGGAGAAAGATTCTCTGGCGGCTCATATTCGACGACGATCGCACCGCGTCCGCGTGGATCGCGGCCATATTTCCACCATACAAATCCCATGAGCGCGAGCGTCAGGATCGGAAATGCGACAGCAGCGGGAATACTCTGAGACGCGTCCTTCATCTCTGCTGCGGCCATTTTGGGAACGACGAAGAGACTCGGATCAAAAATACCTTTTGGAATGCCGATCGAGATTGTGAGACCCTCGTGTGGCGCATGATCGGTCGAGAGAAAGCGCACCATCGAGATCGTTGAGGTTGAATTCGGCGGAAAAACATCGGACTCGCATTCGGTGTTCGATCCATATCTCCCCTTGAAACACATCCAGCGCACGTCGGGACGAGCGATCTCGCGAGGAAGAACAACCTCGGACGCGATTCGATCGATCGGGAAATTCCAATCTTCGCCGACAATATTCCAGTAGAACTCATCGACATCGGGCGGCAACGTGTTCGCGATCGGGGCGACACGATAGCGGACCACATAGAGATGCGTGCCCGTGACGAAGTAGTCGGGATCGCCGATCCGCATCGTGATAGCATTCCCCTGTTCGAGCGATGCGAGCAGATCGTTTCCGTCGCCGTCGGTCACAGAAACATCGGAGATCTCGATGAAAAACTGAGTTCCGTCGGCACGCGAAAAAACCTGCGGAATGCGGCGGAAGATCCCATGATGCTGCTCGGTACCGTAATCGTAGAGGATTTCCTCCTGGATCGCGGCACTGCCGTCGACGGCGAGTTCGACATGAACGACATAATCCTTGATCCGCTGACTCTCCGCAGATACGGAAAACGGAACGCAGAAGGCCGCCGCAATGCAGAGTGCGGCGAGTAGCGCGCTAGGCTTTGTCCTTCCCGAGCGTGACCTTGATCTCATTGAATTCATTTTCGAGTTCCGATAGGCGCGAGCGGCAAGCGGCGACCAGCGATGCGCCTTCGCGCATTTTCTCGAGTCCGGCTTCGATATCGACTTCGTCCTGTTCTTCGAACCACTGCACGATGCCGCGGAGCTTCGCGATAGAAGCGGCAAAATCGCTTTTGGTGCCTTTGGTCGTCATGGTTTCGGGTATGAATTATGAGGACTGCTGCCTCGGAGTAACGGTATTCGCGGTCGCGTCGATTGTACCATCCGAAAGCTCGGCGCGGAATGCGGTCCCGGGCGCGAGGTCGCGGACGCTGCGCACGATCTTGCCTTCGCGCTCGAGAATCCCATATCCGAGTGCAAAAAGCCGCTTGGGATCATGACCTTTGAGCGCACGCTCGAGGAGATCGATCTTCCCTTTTTCGCGTTCGATCGCACGGGCGGCCAGACTCGCAGCACGCTCTCCAGCACTAGCAAGAAATCGTCCTTCTTCGGCGATGGCTTCCCCGAGGCGCTCGATAGAACTCTCGAATGCGCCGATCAAACGCTCAACAGCAAGTCGCATCCCAAGGAGGCGCTGATTGAGCGCACGTTCGCAGAGGTCGATCCCCGTGCGCACGGCCATCATACGCCGTTCGAGGAGCGCACCCATGTCTCGAGAGGCGATCGCAAGCATCGAACGCGCATCGCGCCATCCGCTTGTCGCGAGCACGGCTGCAGCAGTCGGCGTGGACGGCGCAGCATCTGCCGCGAGGCATGCGAGCGGAACATCCTTGTCGTGTCCGATAGCGCAGATCACCGGGACAGGAAAGACAGAGAGCTCGCGTACGACGTGCTCATTATTGAACGCCTGCAAACTCTCGAGAGATCCTCCGCCGCGGATCACGATCAGAAGATCGATCGGCCGTTCGGAGAACGCACGGATCGCTCGCAGAAGATCCGGGACTGCGAGCATGCCTTCGACTCGCGAATCGATCAGTTCGAGCGCGAGGCCATATGCGCCGATGTTGTTGAGGAGGTCGTGGATGACTGCGCCCTGTTTCGAAGTAATGATACCGATCCGCTCGGGAAATTCGGGAAGTTCGCGCTTCCGCTCCAATGCAAAAAGACCTTCCGCGTCGAGTTTGCGCTTCAGGATCTCGTAGGCTCGCTTGAGGGCGCCTTCACCGACAAGCTCGATCGAGTGGGCACGGAAGGTCATGCGGCCGGAAGGTTTATACACCTCAGCGGCGCCGCGGACGAGGACCTCCATGCCAATCTCGGGAGCGACGCCGGAGAGTTCGACATCGCGCATCCACATGAAGCACGAAAGCGCGCTTTCATCATCTTTGTCCTTGAGCGTAAAGAAACAATAGTTCGCGCGAGAGTCGAACGAACTGATTTCTCCGACGAGCGCCGCTTCAAGATCGTTGAGTGCCGTGTTGACCTCATCGAGATAGGCGCTGACGCTCATGACCCCCGCAGGCGTTTCGCTTGGGGCGGAAGATTCTGCTGCAAGCGACGAGAGACCGGTTTCTTGGAGCAGCGCAAGCAGCGTCGGTCCATACTTCGCGAATTTGCGGTCTTTGATGCCCTTGATCTCGAGCATCGCATCGCGCGTTGCAGGACGCTTGGCGGCAAGCTCGTCCAAGGTCGAATTCGGAAGTACGCGGAAATCCTCCACACCTTCGCGGCGCGCGACGCCATCTCGCCACGCGTAGAGCTTCTGCTTGAGATTCACAGAGGCATTGTATCCCATCGCTCCGGAGAAAAGAACACACCGCGCGAGAGGCGCGGTGTGTTCGAGGGATCAGAAGAATATGAGAGCTATTCCTCGACGATCAGTTTTCCGACCATGCCGTTGGCGCGGTGCTGTCCGACCGAGCAGTAGTACTCGAATGTTCCAGCCTTATCCGCGACGAATTCGACAGTCGTCTTCTCTCCAGCCTTGACCTGAGCGGTCTTGGCGTTGAACTCATCGACGACCCAGTCGTGGAATCCATCGACGACTTTGAGCTCAATGCGGACGCGATCGCCCTTCTTGACCTTGATCTCGGGCGCGCCGAACTTGAAGTTCGCAGCCGTGAGTTCGACGACACGCTTGGTCGTCATCATGCCATCATGCATCTCGGTCTCGGTCTTCATCATCATGCCGCCCATCATGGTCCTCGGAGTCATGGTGCCGTGCTCCATCTCCATCTTCGGCTTCATCATGCCCTCCATCGAACCGCTCTTCCAAACCATCGACGGCGCAGTGAGATTGCCGCAGGCAACCGACGTGGCGAGTTCTGTCGCAGACTTGTGCAGGTTGACTGCAAGCGGAAGTCCCTTTACCAGCTCCTCAACCGAAACATCGAGAACTGTCTTGGATTTTCCGTTCACAACCGGGTTGAGCGGATATTTGACCGCGCCCGGGGTCGGACATGAGCCGACATGGATATGCGCAGGGTAGGATGCCGAGACGGTTCCAGTTCCGTTCATGACGGGCATCATCATGCGGTCAGACATATCGTCGGATACACGGCATTTTTCCGCCGGCATCGGCATAGCGCTCGTTGTTGATGATGTTGTCGCAACGGTAGCAGGAAGACACTTCATCATAGGAGCACCTTTGCGCACCAGCTCGATCTCCACCTCGCTCTTCCCATCCTCGGACTTGATCTTGACCTTGCCCATCAGGCCGGAATCGTTGAGCGGCATGAGGCGCGCCATCGCGTACGTACCGTGCTCCTTCATCAGGCCCATCCGGACCTTTCCATCCCCATCATCATCATCCTCAAGAATTCTATTCATTTTCTCGAGCGTCTTCGGGCCGACATGGCCGACCTTCTCGAGACCGGACTTCTCCTGGAAGCGCTTCACGGCCTCTGCGGTGAGCGGGCCGAAGAATCCAGTGACCTTCCCCTCCGGATAAATGCTCGGATCCGAGGCAAGGAGCTCTTGCAGGAGCTTCACGTGCTCTCCGCTCTCACCCATCTTGAGCGTGCGCATGAGCTTGAGTTCTGCACGAACCTGCGCGACCTCCGTGCGGAGTTCGGCGTTCGACTTCTGAGATTCTCCGAGCTGCACTTGGAGCGCCGCAACTTGCTTCATGAGCGCATCGAGCTGCGCCTGAAGCGCCGCAGTATCGGTCTCTGCGCTCGCAACTCCGGTTCCCATGGTGAACACGAGCGAGGCAGCAACCATACCGGCAACGATCTTCTTGGTGATCATAATGTACAATAGCTATTGGCTAAATAGTGGTGCAAGTATACCATG
>DATIBL010000014.1:0-6720 GCA_035457505.1 Minisyncoccota bacterium
CTCCGGCACAAAAACTAGAATATAATCGAAAAATGTCAAGTTTTTGGGACCGGCTCACGAAGCCTTTTTTTGTCCTTGCGCCGATGGCAGATGTCACCGATGCGGCCTTTCGGCGTATTATCGCGAAGTATTCGCGGCATCTGCGTGCGAATGGCACCGAAGGGGCACCGGATGTGTTCTGGACGGAGTTTGTCTCGGCCGATGGGCTCGCGTCGACCGGACGAACGGCGCTTCTTCGGGATCTCGCATACAGTGAAGAGGAGCGCCCGATAGTGGCGCAGATCTTCGGATCAAAGCCCGAGAACATCGAAAAAGCTGCCGCACTTGCCCGAGAGCTTGGTTTCGATGGCGTGGATATCAACATGGGCTGCCCGGACCGAAGCGTGGAAAAGCAGGGTGCAGGTGCGGCAATGATGAAGGATCACGCGCTCGCGCTTGCGGTGATTGCCGCGGCCAAACAGGGCGCAGGCAACCTTCCGGTCTCGGTGAAGACGCGCCTCGGCTTCAATCGCGACGAGCTCGAGGAATGGCTTCCGAAACTTCTCAGCTCGGGGCTTGCTGCGGTGACGGTGCATGCCCGCACGCGCAAAGACATGTCCAAGGTTCCTGCCCGATGGGAGCGAGTCAAACGTGCAGTCGAGATCCGTGATGCGCTCGGGGTTCCGACGTATATTCTCGGCAACGGCGACGCGAAGGATCTTGCCGATGCGCGTGCAAAAATCGCGGCGACGGGCGCCGACGGCGTGATGCTCGGGCGCGCGATCTTCGGGAATCCCTGGCTCTTTCACCCCGAGATTGATCCTGTTGCCATGCCGCTCGCCGAGCGATTTCGGGTGATGGTCGAGCATACCAAGCTCTTTCGCGACATCCTCGGCGATATCAAGAGTTTCGCGATCATGAAGAAACATTACAAAGCGTACGTCGAAGGATTCCCCGGGGCCAAGGAGCTTCGCATGGAGCTCATGGAGGCGGAGACGCCGGAAGAGATCGAAGCGATCACTCTCGCTTTTCTTGCTGCACGCGAGAAGTAAATCATCCCGAGTGCTGACAGAGGATTTTGCGGTGATACACTGTCGATATGAATAAGAAACATCTTCTCATTGGCGTGGGTGTAATTTTCGCGCTTGTACTCGGTGCGATGCTTCTGGTTGGCGATGCGAAATCATTTCGCTATTCAAAGAACTTGAACTGCGAACAATTTGCGGACGCACGCGAGTCGGAGGTGTGCCGGAGCGCAGAGAAGTGGCAGGAATACACCTGTTGCGGCCATGCGATATTCTCTCCGGGTTATCGCACGACGTTTGTGACGGCCAAGCATGCGTGGTGCGAGCTTGCGATCACTGCCTCAGATCGCCCGCTGCTCGATCGCATGAAGAATGACTATTCGCTCGATCCGCGGCTCTCCAATATCGCGGATTTCCTCGTGCGTACGCTCAATGGCATCGAGCGCCCGGAGCAGGAAAGCGGAAGCATCTTCTCTCCCGGCGCATCCGGGTACATCCTTGAAGGAGGCTGCCAGAGCTAGTCTCACTATCGAAGACACGCAGCGTCCCTGCAATTTGCCCGCCGTGCTATCTCCTTGGATAGTGAAAATCAGATGCGGAGAAAGATTGCGGTTTGACCTGGCCGAGCGGTATAATTGGCCCGTTATGGAAGATGTGCTCAAGATGGATATCTTTTTCGTGATCACGACGGTCGCAGTCATCATCGTGACGGCGCTCGCGTCGGTGATGCTCTACTACGCGATCAAGATATTGAAAAACGTCGAGCATGTATCGGAGCGGGTATCGGAGGAGTCCGACAATCTCGCAGCCGATATTGCGGATCTACGCGATCATGCGCGGAAAGAAGGCCTCCGGTTCAAGCATATTGCCGATCTCTTTTCGGGGATCGTGCGGCGCAACACAACAGGAGGTCGGACGAAAAAGACGAAATAGCGTTCATTTATTCGCATTCTCTATTAATTCATACGATCCTATGGCATCAAAGAAGATCGGAACGAAGGTCGCCCTCGGAGTCGGGCTCGGACTGGCAGCCGCAGCGGCAAGCGCAGGGGCGTATTATTTCTACGGCGCGAAGGGCGCAGCGGGGAACCGCAAGAAGGTCGCCAAGTGGGCCGACGACATGCGCGCAGACGTGCTCAAGAAGGCTAAGAAATTGCAGAAGCTCGACGAGAAGGCATATCGCTCGATCGTAGCGGAGAGCTCCAAGGCGTATTCGACCCTGAAGAGCGTCGATCCCAAGGAGGTCGCCAAGGCCGCAGCAGAGCTCAAAGCGAGCTATCTCAAGGTGAAGCGCGAACTCTCTCGCGTAGAGTCCCAGGGTGCAAGCGTGGTCAAGAAGGAGGTCCGCAAGGTCGCCAAGACAACCGCAAAGCGCGTGCAGGCCGTTGCCGCAAAGGTGAAGAAGGCTGCCAAGAGCGCAAAGACGGTTTCCAAGAAGGCGGGGAAGAAGAAGCTCTAATATGGGCTGCGGAGGAAACTGCGCGTGCGCATGCAAGGATCAGGCGCCGATGTGCAACGGTGATGGCAATTGTGCGCGTCCGGATTGCCCCTGTAAGCAGAAGAAGGCCGATGAAGCATCGAGCGCATCTTCTGAGGCAGAGTCGGGTGCGGACACAGAGAAGGCAAAAGAATAGCGAGCTTCATTCATCATCATGAGCGATCGAACACAAAAACTGGAAGAAGCGAAGCAGTGGCTCTCCGATGAGCTGCGATCAGACGATCCGGCGATCCCGGACTCCGTCATCGCGGAGCAGTGCGATTTTCTCGAGCAAGAAGTGCTGCATCCGGAGGAAGATCCTGATGGCGATGAGCCGGAGGATCCGATGATCGTGGCGGCAATGGTCCTCGAGAATTACCGCGAGAAGGACGATTGGGAAGACACCGGAGACGATGTTTCCGCCGATCTCAGTGATATTCTCTAATGGCCGAAGGGCGAGAGGTGCAAAAGCCGGATCTCGTATCCGGCTTTTGTGTATCGCGGAAAACTCCATAGGGCGGGGAGAAGCCTATGGAATAAGTACCTCGTATTGGAAGCGTTGCGCAAAGCAGATGAGTATGAGTATATGCTATGAGAAACGCCAATCTCATCCTGTTATCGGGATTCCTATTTTGGATATGTGGCGAAGTTGATACGCGAGAATAGAGATGCGCAAAATTTATAGAGCTACGTTCGTAAGCCTCGGACTACTTCTGGCCGGCACCGCGGAGTCTCAAATGCGATCGGCAGTTTCGATGGTGACACTCTGTGCAGGAAGTGCGATTGCAGATGGAGGCATGGCTCCTTCCCCAAAACTCAACAGCTATCGTGTGTTGGCCACTTGGGGGAACTCGGAGGGTGGTGTGTCTCAGATGGAAATGTCTTTTGGTGTTGATCCGAAGAAGCCCATCAGAATTACCGTTGGTGGAAAGGATTGCGGTCCGAATACGACAACGGGTGCTCCCCAGGTCACGATCGTTATTGAGCCAGTAAGCACATAGGATACAAACCACACCCCATTTCTTGAAGATATGGGGTGTTTTCTTCTGTGGAATTCATACATAGGTCGGACCTTGTACGTACAAGGTCCGACCTATGTAGTTGGTGGATTTGGAGTCGAATGCCGGAGCTTGGTTGCTTTACATGAAACTCTCTTCGTCTTACAGAGGCTTAGCCTCTGTAAGAATTTTGGTGCGCTGGATGGACAAGGAAATGCAGAAGGAATGGGGTTTGATCGCGGTCTTTGGGATGTGAGTACCGCTTTGGGGCATTTTCGGGTACCATACTGCCATGGCTGAACTCGCACTCTATCGCAAATATCGCCCAAAGAAGTTTTCCGAGGTTTTGGGGCAGGAGCACATCGTTTCCGTGCTGGAAGGAAGCGTGAAAGACGAAACGCCCTCGCATGCATATCTCTTTTCCGGTTCACGAGGGACGGGAAAGACAACCATTGCCCGTATCTTTGCCGCTGAGCTCGGGACGAATCCTGAGGATATTTTCGAAATCGACGCCGCATCGAGCCGCAACATCGCGGATGTGCGCGAATTGCGCGAAGCGGTCAAATCGCTCCCGTTTTCTTCGCACTACAAAGTGTACATCCTCGACGAGGTGCACATGTTCACGAAGGACTCCTGGAACGCGCTCTTGAAGACGCTCGAGGAGCCGCCGGCGCATGTGATCTTCGTTCTTGCGACCACGGAGCTCGATAAAGTTCCCGAAACGATCGTGTCGCGCTGTCAGAGCTTCGTTTTTGCCCAGCCGGACCTCGCGACGCTCAAAGAGTTTGTCCGTGCGATAGCTAAGAAGGAGGGCCGTGCAATCGATGCGCCGTCGGCGGAGATTGTGGCAACATTCGGCGACGGGTCCTTCCGCGACACGCTCTCTGTGCTCGAAAAGGTGCTTGCGAGCGCCGCAGATGCGAAGGTGGATGCCGATTTGGTCGCGACGATCGTCGGGGCGCCGTCGAGCGAGCTGCTTCGCGATGTGCTCCGTGCGGTCGACCTTGGCGAACCGGAGCGGGGATTGCGCGCCATCGCCGATGCCGCTGCGCGCCAGATCGATATGAAAGTGTTTCTGCGCATGCTCCTCTCTAAGATGCGGATCGTCCTCCTGCTTCGCTATGCGCCCGCGCTTGAGGAACGCATGGCTCCGGAATTTGCTCCCGAAGATCTCGCATTCCTCTCGCAGCTTTCGCGCTCCGAATCAAAACGCATCAACTCGCATGTTCTCGAATCGTTCCTCGCTGCGGGCCAGCAAATCGGCTTTGCGGCGATTCCGTCGCTCCCGATCGAGCTCGCGCTCATCCGTGTGACGGGGGAGGCTCCTCTTACCCCGACGCAGAGGAAGGGGTGAGTTAGCGCACAGGGACGATGCGGAAGATCCGGTCATCGTCGGCGCTTGGGGTGCCGCGTCCGTCGCGGTTTGAAGTCGAGAAGTAGATCGCGCCATCAGGGCCAGCGGCGACTGCACGGATACGGCCGAAGGCGACCCCCGGAAGCTTCTCGGCAGTCTCGATGATGTCGGGCTCGCCTGGGACGAAGCTGATACGCACAAGTCCTTCGCCTTTGAGTGCGCCAAAGAAGAGATCGCCCGTGAACTGCGGGAGCGATGTCGCGGTGTAGAAGAGCGCTGATGCTGGGGCTTCGGCCGGAGTGAATGTGCGGAGCGGAGCGACGGTCCCTTCTGCAACGTTCTCGTGCGAAACGATCGGCCAGCCATAGTTGGCGCCTTTTGCGATGCGGTTGATCTCGTCGCCGCCTGCGGGGCCGTCGATAAGCGAAGGGCCGTGCTCTGTCGAATACATGAGCCCGTTCGCGTCCCAGGTGACTCCCTGCGGATTGCGATGGCCGTAGCTCCAGGTGAGGGAATTTGGGAACGGATTGTCGTCCGGGATCGCACCGTTCCGCTCTGCGCGAAGGATCTTGCCCGCTGTTGCACGGATATCCTGAGCCAGCGTTTTCTCCGTTGCATCGCCCATCGTGATGTAGAGTTTTTCATCGGGGCCGAAGGCTAGCGCGCATCCGGCGTGATATGCGGCCGAAGGGGAGAGCTCGAGAAGAATCTGGTCGCGCTCAACCTTGTCGCCGCGGTCGGAGAGGCGCTCGATCCTGTTGGCGAGACCGGTCTCGGATTCGACGGTATAGCAGACGTAGAGGTAGTGATTGTCACGATAGGCCGGATCGACGGCGAGACCCATGAGCCCTTGCTCGGCTCCGATCGAAACAGGAAGCGTGAGCAGGGGATCGCTTGCGAGCGTGCCGTTTACGATCGCACGAATACGCCCAGGCCGCTCGGTGACCAGCATGCGATCTTCTCCGGTCCAGACGATCGCCCACGGAACTTCGAGTCCGCTTGCAACGGTCTCGATCGCAAATGTGCTCGCGTCGCTCGACGGCCCTTCCGTAAGAGCATGTTTCCCGAGCGCAAGGTATCCGGCGGCAAAATACGCGATGACAAAAGCTGCGGCCGCAGAACATACCGCGAGCACGAAGAGCACGATCTTTGCTGTGCGGGTCATATCCAGCCCTCTTTGCGATACCGGGAAATACCGGTGCGAAGCATGCGCTTGATGTCGGCGATGATCTTGGGGTCGAGTGCGGTGACGTTGAGGCAGGATTTGCCCTTCTTTGCGCGAATGAGCTCCGGGTGCGTCGGCATGATCTCCTTGGGATGCGAATACATCGGCATGAGATACACGCCGACGAAGTGCTTTTGCAGTATGACGCCTGCGACGTATGTCTTCTGCGCAGCTCTGCGGCCAATCGCAACCTCCTTCTTGCCGTAAAGGTGGTGTTCGGGCTTCTTGGTGCCGCCTTTGCCGGTGAGGACGTGGTCGTGGAGTTCAAGCCCCGAGCGTGCCTGTTCGGAGAGTATTCCCGTGATCCGGGCGAAGATGTCGTCCAAGTCTGTTTCCTGCATACTTTTCCATTCTATGGATGCCGCACCGCTCTGGCTATGGACAGCAAGATTGAAAGATGTTCTTGTGTGCTCGACTTCGGGCGTCGCGTTCGAAGCAGCTGTGTTGTTGTGGCGGAAAAATGTGCTATTCTGGCCCTGTTACGGCTCTCGCGGTGACCGGGAAAGCTGTAACACAAAGCCCCTCTCCGTCACTTCAGAAAGCAATGGCGGGCAAGTCGGTAAAACATTGCGGGATCGTCTAAAGGTAAGCGGAGCTTCTTTGAGCGTCGCTCGCGTCAGGAATATGCATGCTGCATCTTCCGCCGCTCGCTCGCTCAAATA
>DATIBL010000015.1:0-10149 GCA_035457505.1 Minisyncoccota bacterium
CCTCCGGCGGCTGCGGGTCTTCCGCCGCGTGTATGACTTCTTCGAGTCAATTCGCAAATCGTGCCTCAACGACCCAGCATCTGTCGTTCCCGACGACGGTGAGCTTTACGGAGGGGCAGATCATGGAAGATCCGTCGAATGAGACAACCGCGCTTACGCTTCCGGACGGAAAGGTGATGGAAGTGGAGTACAACTTCCAAATGACGGCTTTTGCTGTCGATGCGGCGTATTGTCTGCGCTCCACCGATGGTGGCACTGCGCTCGATAATTATTCGCGTGTCGCTGAGGTTACCATTCTTCATGCGCCGATCATCTCGAACTTCTCGTTTAATGACGATCGCTCTGTCGCGCTCACGGAAGGAACGACGACGCGGATCTTTGCGACCGGGACCGTCTCCGACCTGAACGGCTATGCAGATATCGTGGCTGCGACCGGAACATATTGGCGCTCCGGTGTTTCGGGAACCAATTTCTGCAGTGCGAACGACAACAATTGCTACCAGATCGCCTCGACCTCCTGCACGCTTTCTGCATGTGCGGGGAACAGCTGTACGCTCGCGTGTTCCGCGTTTCTGCAGTTCTTCGCAGATCCGACCGACATCGGAACATATGCGAGCGAGCAGTGGGACGCCAAGGTCGATGTCTGGGATACGTCGAATTCTCATCGCACGGCAACGAGCGGCGAGGAGCTCTTCACACTCAGAGCGATCTCGATGCCCGCGGATATCAACTACGGTTCTGTTGTTGTCGGTACGGATACGGGATCGACGAACGCCTCGACGAGCGTGACAAACACTGGAAATTCTCAGATCGATCTCCTGGTGTCCGGGACCGACATGACCTCCGGTCCGTCGACGATCGCCGCTGAAGAGCAGAAATTCGCAACCAGCACGTTCACGTACTCGAGCTGTACGCTCTGTGCGATCCTTTCGACGACCACCCAAGCCTTCCCGCTTGGACTCGCGAAACCGACCACCACGGTTCCGGTGCTGGATCGCATTTATTGGGGTATCCGAATTCCTTCGGGGACGGCGGCGACGGTGCATTCGGGGTCGAATACCTTCATCGCCAATTAGCGGACCTGTATGACGGGCGCATTCCTTGGCTTTCCTTCAGAAAGTCCGGTCACCATATAGGAATATGTCTTCCGGACATTTCTTTAGTCCAAGCCTACGGACTGCATCTCGTCATGCAGGTCCTTAGAGTGGGCTTAAAAGCAAAGCTCTGCGCCTCGGATTTCATCCACCTCACGCAGTTCCTGATGGTCGTATTGGGTCTCGAAATCTCTCTCAGTCCAAGCCTTCGGACTGCATCCCGTCGTAAAGGTCCTTAGAGTGGATTTATTGAAAACAAAAACCCGCCGGTTATTCGGCGGGAGGAGAGGAGGGGTATTGGACATATCGGTGTGAGATCTGGCAGACGACGTCGATCGTGTTGTCGAGGCCGAGCAATGTTCTCAAGCGCTCTGAGAGTTCGCGAGGAAATTGCAGCGTTTTGTCGATTGATCCGTAGGGGATCGGTTCTCCGCTCTCGCGGGAGGCGAGTTCTTCGATTTCGATTGAGATAAACGACCGGAGTTCGCTGAGGTGCCCGGATGCCTTTGTGCCAAATCGTGCGATCTTGATCTCGTACGGAAATACCTGTTCGCGATTGACGATCGCGATCGCCGCAGCGAGCCTTCGAGAGAGCTCGGCGTCGAAGTGTGCCGAGGCGTCCCACATCCGGTCGATCGCGCGCTGCCAGATCCCAAACCTGCGCATGAGCGGAGTCTCCATGACTTTAACCCCATGAATCTTTCAACATCCTATGCCCATAGTACTGTTCGTCAATCGGGTGAATGTGCATGTCTTGGGACTTGTCTATATAATAGAGTGGTATGCGGTTCTTCCGCGATCGAAAAGCGATCTTCGGCGGCGCGGTTTTGCTCGCCGTTTTTTCCCTACCGAGCGTTCTTTTTGCACAGACGGGGACGGGGGATCGGGAACCGCCCAAGCTTTCCGGTGTTTCGATCGTGAGCGTCACGGCGACCTCTGCCATCGTCACGTGGTCCACGGATGAGGATGCCGATTCGCTGGTGAACTTCGGTTTGACGAAGAACTACGGCATCGCGCGAGACCCTCTCCCGGACAAGAAGCAGCATCGCGTCATTCTCTCCGAGCTCGAACCTTCGACGATCTACCATTTTCGCGTTGTCTCCTCCGATCTCTATGGGAATCAGGCGCTTTCGGGAGACTACATTCTTGCCACAAAGTCGGAGAAGCCCGATGAGAAACTCCAGGACCTTCCGATGGAGGAACGGGTGAATGTCGAGCGGGCGATCGACGCGGTCGAGGAACTTCGCACCGAGGATGGCTTGCGTGCCGTCCAGAGTGCGGTCGAGCTTCGGGCGCGAGAAGTACTCGGTGCTCCGGAGATCATCGGCAATCCGCGTCGTGTCGAAGATATCGGCGCTGATTACGTTGTGATCTCCTGGGGAACCAACCAGGATGCGAACTCGGTGGTTCGATATGCGCGCGAGGCAGATTTTCGTGCCGGGTCCGATGACCCGTATACGACCGAAGCGGGGGAGCGTGATGTGTATACGCGCGATCATAAAGTGCGCGTCACCGGCTTGATCCCTGGCACGACGTATCATTTCCGTGTCGAATCGGAGACTGAACTTGGCCAATCTGTTTCTTCGAACGACGATACCTTTACGACGAAGGCAGTCCTCCCGGCGATCTCTGGATTCCGGATCGTGAAGGTCGAAGAAACCTCCGCCACGCTGACCTGGCGGACGAATGTTCCCGCAGCCGGAACGGTCGAGTATACGGATACGCGGACGCGGCAGACCCGCACGGCAGGCAGCGCGATCTTTGCCTCGACGCAGACGGTAAAGATCTCTGACTTGCGGCTCGGAACTCGGTACCAAGTCGTCGTGAAGGCGGAGAATGCGGTCGGAGAAAAGATCTCTTCGAATCCGCTCTTCTTTACGACGACCCGCGACACGGCAGCGCCGCTCATTTCGAAGGTGTCGAACGAGTCGACGCTCTATCCGCAGGCAGACGCGAAAGTGCAGACGATCGTGTCATGGGGAACTGACGAGTCCTCGTATTGCGAGTTCTTCTATCGCGAAGGTCTTGCGCCGAACATCGAGCCGCGCGGACTTGGGGAGGAAAAGGAGCCTCGGACCAACCATGTCCAAGTCGTGACGGAGTTTCTGCCGTCGACCGTGTATCAGTTCTGGGTCGAGTGTAAGGATCACGCGGGGAATGAGACCAAGTCCGAGAATTTTGTACTCTTTACGCCGAATAAAGAAAAGTCGATCATCGACATCATTCTTGAGAATTTTGAGGGGGCGTTTGGGTGGGTGAAGAACATCGGCAAATAGGTTAGCGACCTTGAGTTTCCGCATATTCCTTGGCTTTCCTTCAGAAAGTCCGGTCACCATATAGGAATATGTCTTCCGGACATTTCCTCAGTCCAAGCCCGCGGACTCCGCGAAACCGCAAGGTCGCAGAGAGTTTAAATTTAATCGCCTCGTCACCGTACACAGCTCCCTCCGAGATCGCTTTCCCCGTGCCTCGAACTCGCCTCACTTCAGGAGGTCGCATTGAGTCTCGAAATCTCTCTCTGTCCAAGCCGTCGGACTGCATCCCGTCCTGAAGGTCCTTGGGATACTGCAGTCATCTTGTCATGCTGAAAATTTTGGCCAGTCGTCACCATATGCGACATATGGCTCCGTCGGATGGCTAATCCTCGTGTAAAAAAGTGACACCCCTGCCAATTGTGGCAGGGGTGGGTTGGGTTGTCTTCGCGGGGATTCACGAAGAGTGACTGATCCATCTTGAGCGAGGACGCTCGCAGCAGATCAGCCGATGCCGATGATTCAGCCGTCCCAGATCGGGATCGGACTGGGGCCGCAGATGATGGTTTCGGTGCTCTCTCGTCCCATCGTGCTAGGCGGATCCATTTGGACCTCCTTCCAAGGTGCTCGTATGCGCCCCATGCGCATACGTGAAGACGAGTGTGCCACATCTCAGAATTTTTGCAATCACTTTTCTTTCACAATACTGAGCCAAATGTGAAAGAAAGCATGGATGAAGCGCTTCGGGTTTCTGTATAAAAAAGCTGTGCCCCCTCGGTTGAGGGGGCAGGTGGTGGGCATTGGCCGCCGACGGGATTGTCGGGGGCCTGGCCGGCGCCGGATCAGGAGGTCATCAGATTCATCAGATTTACATTGCTCTGGTCGGTCATCGGGGGATCCATCAGGTTCTCCGGTGTGAAAAGGAACGTATACCCGCTTCGCTGTTGATGCTAGCCAAGCTCGTGTAGCAGTATAGCAGATCTCAAAATATTGTCAATACCCAATGACAAGATGGCGAAATCCCCAGCAATCACAGGCCGTTTTCGGTATTTCCTTCTGGACTTCCTATATAATAGAGAGAGCATGGCGAAGCCGATCATCCAGGCAAAGAATATCGAGATCACCTACAACCTTGGCAAAGAGAATGAGTTCAAGGCGAACAAGGGGACTTCGGTAGATATTTTTGATGATGAGTACATCATTCTTTTCGGACCATCGGGATGCGGAAAATCGACGCTTCTCTATTGCATGTTTGGCGTTTTGCCGCCCTCGGCGGGGAAAATGTATGTGAACGGTGAATCGATCTACGACTATTCACCAATGCAGATGGTCATGTTCCAGCGCAAGACGATGGGTATCATGTACCAGTCCTTCAACTTGATCCCCTCGATTACTGTGCTCGACAACGTTGCACTTCCGCTCATCTTCGATGGCGTCGGTCCGCGCGAGCGGGAAGATCGCGCCATGGAACTTTGCCGACGCTTTATGATCGACCACGTTGCGCATAAACGCCCGACCCTCTTGTCGGGTGGTCAGCAACAGCGCGTGTCGGTTGCCCGTTCGCTTGTGAACGACCCGCAGATCCTGATCGCCGATGAGCCGGTCGGCAACCTCGACTCCATTACTGCCGGACAGGTGATGGACGCGCTTGCAACCATTAATGCCAAGGATAAGAAGACGGTCATTCTCGTGACGCATGATGCGAAATATCTTCCCTATGCGCACCGCATCGTGTACATGGCGGATGGCAGGATCGAACGCATCGTTCCGAATCCGGAAAAAAAGCAGATTTTGAAGCTGGCTCCAGGGACGACGATCGTGACCGAGATCGAGCAGATCTCGCGCATCTATCCCTACGATTCGCCGAAAGAACTCCAGGTCAAAAGCCTTCTGAATTATTTGATCGAGGATTTTACATTCGATCAGATCACGCGTTTGCAGGGTGTGACTGAGCAGGTGATCGACGGACGCATGGATCAATCGACCTATCTTCGCGTCCTGATGAAGGATTATTCTGATTCCGGGATCGGTATTCCCGTGGCGGTTGCGACGCGCATGACCGAAAAGCTTTTCAATATTCTCGAGCATGCGCGCGACATTGCTCGATATCGGCGTATGTCAGCGGCATCCCACGATATTGCGACGATCCGCAGTCTTGAGCTCATCAACCGACTTGCAGAGTTCATTGCCGACTTCCTTGGTCTTGCGCTCACTCCCGAACAGAAAGCACACTTTGAGGAGTCGATCGCACAGCGGATCGGCGGGTTCACAAAACGCGAAGGTTTCCAGGAGCAGATGGAGTTTGCCATAGAGGACGGCGGCGTCGGTCTCAATAAAAAGCAATCGCAGGATGTGACCCGTCTTATGGAGAAGCTTATCGCGCAGGGTATTCCGCGCACCGGAAGCGGACATCACTGATCCCGGTCTTTGCACGCCAGAGAAGCATGGTACAATACGAAAAGCATATGCAAGATCAAACACAAAAACCTATTCGCAAAGCCGAAGAGCACATGGTCGAAAAGCTTGCCGACATTGATCGGAAGCTCGCGTCCGAGCGCGTTGAACGCGACCAGTTGTTCCACATGATGACCGCACTTTTGTTCGTCGCTCTTGCGCTCGTCATGCTCCACGATTTTGCCCGGTTCCGCTCGGAGCTCCGCTCGCTCGCGATCTGGCAGGGAGTCATTGCGAATCTCAATACGTCGGCGACCGCTCCGTCATCGGGCTCGATCGCCATGACCGGATGTTTTCCTGGTGCACCCGTGGCGGGCGTCGTTACGGCAGATGGGTGGAAAGCTCTCGATATTCAAGAATTCGGCCTTCGATATCCCGAAGGATGGCGCGTCGAGGAGCGGCGAAGCGTTTTTGGGACAGGGAAGCAGTATGTCTTTTCGACCCCAGATCGAAAGTTTCGCGCGGTATTCTCCGTATCCTATCTTGCGAACGGCATCTACCAAAGCGAGAATCCTGAGCGCACGCTTGCCTACGAGCTTTACTCCAATACGTGGTGGCATGTTCCGAAGCAGTGGGATCCCGCAGCGCTCGTGCGGTGCTCGGAAGGTCCGTCGGGGTATACGCGCGCGCAGGCGTTTCCCATCTACTCCGGTGGCACAGCATCTTCGCCAGTCTTCTATGTTGTGATGCGAGATCTTGAGAGTGAGCATCGCGTGGTCCCAACGATCATCGAGGTGACGATCGAGCGTGCAGAGGCGACCGATGAGGAGGTTGCGGCATCGTTGAAGGTCCTCGAGGCGATCTTGGAGGGAGTTGAATCAAAATAGTCCCGCGTGCATCACCCTCATGTGAACCCGGCTTCGCTCGCGCGGAGTGCGGGTTTCGCCGTATAATAGGAACGTATGCGGTTATCCGACATCGGTATGCTCTCCACGCGCATGTTCAAAACGAACCCTGCGCGTACCTGGCTGACTATTGCCGGTATGTCAGTCGGCATCGGCGCGGTCGTCACGCTGGTCGGTCTCGGATTCGGCCTCCAGAACATCATTCTCGAGCAGATTGTCTTCGGTGAAACGCTTTTGTCGCTCTCCGTCAATAATCCATCCTCGCGCGCAGTCGTTTTGAATCCGCAAACGGTCGCTGAACTCCGCCGTCTCCCGAATGTAAAAGATGTTGCGCCGCTCGCAAGTTTCCCTGCACTCATCACGATGGATGGTCTTACGGGAAATACATTTCTCCAGGGTGCTGAGCCATCTTTTTTCCGCTACACCGGAGCCGTTGCTGCAGCAGGGGAGATCTTCGATGATAAGCAGCTCGAAAAGCAGCAAGACGGTGTCGTGCTGACCCATGCCGTCCTCAAACTTTTTGCGATCAAGGAGCCGAAGGATGCGATCGGGAAGACGGTCACATTCCGCGTGTTTCTCCAGAAGGAGGGAAGCGATGATTCAGAGGAAGTCGAGATGGCAAAATCGTTCCGCGTGATCGGCGTCACAAAGGAAGAGAATTTCATTGCTGCGATCGTCCTCTTGCCGCAACTCGCGAGTCAGATATCGGTCGCACAATATGACAAGGCGCAAGTCCGCGTCACGAAGGGAGATTTTCTTGATGCCACGCAGGCGGAGATCGTGAAGCGTGGGTTTATTGTCACGGCTCTTTCGAAGACCGTCGATCAAGCGAAGAAGATCTTCCAGGGCATCCAGGCGGTCCTCGCGGTGTTCGGCGGTATTGCGCTCATTGTGTCCGCGATTGGTATGTTCAATACGATGACGGTTACTCTCCTTGAGCGCACGGCGGAGATCGGTATCATGCGCACGCTCGGAGCGTCGTCTGGCGATATTAAAATTCTCTTCATCTCAGAGGCGGTCATCGTGGGATTTCTTGGTGGGCTCATGGGGATCGGGATCGGAGTTGCAATCGGATGGAGCTTAAATGGACTGCTCAATGTCGCTGCGTCGAATTTCGGCGGAAAATCCATGGCGCTGTTCTCGTTTCCGCTTTGGTTCCTGCTCTTCATCGCTTCATTCTCGGCGGTCGTCGGTTTCTTGACCGGAGTCTTTCCTGCGCGTCGCGCTGCAAGCCTCAATCCTCTTGACGCGATCCGTTATAAGTAGCGGATCGGGCCAATTTTGGCAGACGCACAGCTCTGGGGATACTCTGTGGAAAACTCTATTGTCTGCTGTGTATAACTTTGTGCACAGACAGGGGAATAGGCGTGTATAATGAAACCAAGTTGCAGGGTCCGGAGAGAAACTGCGGCGCCGTTGTCCCAACATGAAATCTCCATGAAAGGAAGTACAGCTCACACCATCAGCGGAAAAGCGACGATCCTCACTACCTTGATCGGAGTCGGCATTCTTTTTGCCGGGCTTGTGATTGATCTGCCGAACGGAAGCGTGGCGCGGGCAAATGTTGCAACAACAAGCGTAACGGTACTCAATACGCCGCCGACTTTTGTTTCAAATCCGCAGGAGATGCCGGGGTCATCAACCTCCACGCCGACGAATACGGGTTCCAACGTGACATGGGCAACTGTAGCATCCGACTCATCCGGAGATGACTACTATCTCCTTGTCTGCAAAACTTCCGCCACTCCGACGCCGAATCCCTCTGCTGCTCCTTCGTGCGCCGGCGGTCTTGCAAATCGTTGGGCCGTCTCGGCACAAACGACGAGTGGTTCTCAAGCTACTGCGGCGACGACAACACTCGAGGCATTCGCGGAGTTCAATGATTGGTATGCATGGGTTTGCGACCACAACGGGAATGGTCCCGCATGCAGTTCGCCTGCGATGTCTGGAAATGGAACAACTTCGTCGCCCTTCGTGGTGAATCATCGCCCAACCTTCACGATCTTCATCGATGATTCTCCGAAGAATCCTGGCCAGATCGTGACTTGGTATTCAACATCTTCTGACCCTGATACCTATCAAGGGACAGCGACCGACACCGTGAAGCTCTTTGTGTGCAAGGCGGCTGATTTCACAGGTACCGCGTGTGGTCCCGGCGGAACGTGGGCAACATCGAGCTACGTTACGGTGGACGCTTCGTCGACGTTCACGCTGGAGAATCCGAAACCCGATGGCATCTATGCTGCCTACGGCTATGTCGTGGATTCTCATGGCAATCATCAGCCATCTGGAGGAGTGAATGGATCAAATTCGGTTCTGGTCGTGAATAATGTTACGCCATCGATCGCGGCTGCTTCCGTGAGCTTGCTTGATGTGGATCGTACTGGACCACTCATTTTGACAAACCCTGCGGGGCAGACGACCGGATTCCAGGTCGAATTCACCGTGACCGACCAGAATAGCTGTCAGAATCTTTCCGCGGCGAACGAGATCGCTAGCTCAACAATCGATGTATTCCGCTCTGGTGTTGGTTCGACGACGTGTCAAAACGCGGGACAGTACAATGCGAACAATTGCTATCCGTATGCGGTGGGGACGACTACTTGGAACGTAAGCTGTACTGCGAGCTCGACATCATGCCTCGGGGTCTCTGACTCCGATCAAGTGTGGACATGCACGTTCCCGCTTTGGTATGTCGCAGAAGCAACCGATGGAAATGGCGTTCCTGCGACTGATCCACCGAATTTTGCGGAAAACTGGCTGACCACGGCGCTTGCATATGACGACAATAGTTCCTCGACGGGAAAGATCGAGGCTTCGTCTGGAAATGAGCTCAATAGTTTCCTGGCCTATCTCGTTGCAACGACATCGATCCACTACGGTGGATTGCAGCCTGGTTTTGCGAATGATCCAATCGATCGTATTACTGATCTCAAGGCGGCAGGAAATGTCGGACTTGATGAAACGCTCTATGGCACGGATATGTGTCCTACTTATCCAACTTGTACTGGGAATGCGACATCGACGATCTTTGTCACGGATCAGAAGTATGCCACATCGTCACTCGCATATGCGTCGTCCGTTGTTTTGCTCTCGAATCCGGGTGCCGAGCTTGAGGTCAATGTTCCGAAATCGACCTCCACAAGCACTCCTGCTGAACGCAATACTTTCTGGGGAGTCCTTGTGCCTGGCGCGATCACGATCTCGGGCACCTATACCGGTGTGAATACGCTGATTGGAGTCACTGGTGAGCGTGCGAACTGGTAAAAACACCCTATTTGAGCTCAAAACGCCCTAGAACGGGGCGTTTTTGCATATTTCTTGCAAATATCTTGTTATTGGGTCCCGAATGATCAGATTCATAAAATTTATCTATCGGAGAAACTTCTCCGCACTCATTTTCACAGGATGTACACAGTTTCACGGGAATATCATCTTTATTTCCTGTAGAATAGACATACCCTTTATGAGGCGAGGGCTATTGTTGTTTACGTATGTGGTCGT
>DATIBL010000016.1:0-4667 GCA_035457505.1 Minisyncoccota bacterium
GCATGGACTTGCTCACAAGCGGCGTGGTCCTCGTTGCCGCGCTCGCGACCGGCGCTTTCGGGTGGACGTTCATCGATCCCCTCTTTGCACTCGCGACCGCATGCATCATGATCGCGCTCGCTTGGAAACGCTGGCATGAGCGCCATACTCCGCATGTGCATTAACTCAGCCTCCGTTCACTCGGAGGCTTTTTGCATAAGAAAAACCCCGCACGTATGCGGGGTCTGTCGAATCGAAAGAACACTGATCAATGCTAGGGACGCTTTTTCTGCGCGCGGAGGCGTTTCTCGACCTCTTGCTCGAGCATCTTCATGTCGTCCTTGAGGACGCGAGTCGTGGAGAAATTCTCCGGGATCTTGTAGAGCTTCACCAGGAACCCCCAGAGCGACGCCATGTGCGCCATGGTCTGGCGCAGCGTGTCCTCTTCAAGGCCGCGATCCATCTCGGGATAGTACCCGAGCCAGAGCGAGCGGTCGGAGCGGCGATTGACGCGCACGACTTCGATGCGCGGCTCGCGATTGACAAGGTCGTAGGTCCGACTGAATAGCTCACGGAGCGGACGATAGCCCTCTTCGTTCGCGATCTCTTCGATCACGAGGTTTGCGCGCGACGGGCTGTCGAGCACCATGAAGAGCTTGATCTCGCGCATGAGCCGAGGCGAGAGATACTGCTGAATGAAGCTCTCGTCCTTGTGATTCTGCATCACGAAGTCGAACGTCTCGCGCCAGTCGGTATCCACGAGCTGCGGGAAGCACGCGCGATCTTCGGCGATCTGTTCCGGCGTGCAAGGTTTCCCCTTGTTGTTGCCGTACGTTTCGATGCCGGTACAGATGCGCTTCAGGTCCATCCACATGTGGTATCCGAGATGGTACGGGTTGATGCCGTTGAACCACGGATCGTTGTAGTTCGGCTGATAGACGACACTCGTGTGCGATCGGAGGAACTCGAGCATGAACCCGTCTTCGAGCCGTCCGGCATCGTAGAGGGAGTTGATGATGGTGTAGTGCCAGAAGCACGCCCATCCTTCGTTCATCACCTGCGTCTGCCGCTGCGGGAAGAAGTACTGTGCGACTTTGCGCACGATACGCACGACCTCGCGCTGCCATGGCTCCAAAAGCGGAGCGTGCTTCTCGACGAAGTACAGGAGGTTCTCCTGCGGCTCGGCGAGAAAGTCGTCGCGACGGTCGCTCTTGTCGACCTTCTTCTCCTTGCGCGGACGCGTGACCTCGAAGACTCGATCGTACTGCATCTGCTCGTAGTCCATGCGTTCCTTGAGCCGGGCGAGTTCTCGCTCGGGGGAAAGCTTGGTCGGATGCTTGTACCGAAACACGCCATGGCTCATGAGCGCATGGCACGCATCGAGAACGGCCTCGACGGCTTCTTCGCCGTGGTGCTCTTCGCACTGCGTGATGAACTTGCGTGCGAAGAGCATGTAGTCGACGATGCCTTTCGGATCGGTCCATTGCTGGAAAAGATAGTTCCCCTTGAAGAACGAATTGTGGCCGTATGCCGCATGCGCGATCACGAGGGCCTGCATCGCAAGCGTGTTCTCCTCCATGAGATAGACGAGGCAGGGATCGGAGTTGATCACGATCTCGTACGCAAGGCCCATCTGCCCGTGCTGATAGCGCTTCTTCGTCTCGAGGAAGTGCTTGCCGAACGACCAGTGATGATAGAACACCGGGAGACCGATGGACGCGTAGGCATCCATCATTTGATCCGCCCGAATGATCTCGTACTGGTTGCGATAGGTATCGAGTCCGAATGCCTCCGCCTCTTCCCGGATCGCTTCGATATACATCCGAAGCAGCTCCGGGGTCCATTCGCTCACATACGGGAGCTTCGTGTGCTGTGTCGATCCCATGATCACGCTCCTGTGCCGATCCGTTTTCTGAACAAGCGCTGGAATACCGGATAGATATCCCGCACCTCCTTGATCCTCTGCATCGCGAAGTTCGCGCACGCGGTCTTCACCTTCTCGTATTCGCGCCACAGATTCTGCGGATCGCCGGTCGTGATCTCCACGTAGGCGAAGTACTGCACCATCTTCATGATCTTTTTGATCAGGAGATCGCGGCAGATGGGCGAATCGTTGTCCCAGTTGTCGCCGTCGGATGCCTGCGCGGTATAGATGTTCCACGTACCGTCGTTGAACTTCCGCTCCTCGATCGTTTCGAGCATCAGTTTGAGCACGCTCGAGACGATCGTGCCGCCGGATTCGCGGCCGTAGAAGAACTCGTCTTCATCGACAAGCTTCGCGGTCGTGTGGTGCCGGAGGAAGATGACCTCGATGTGCTCGTAGGTCTTCGTCAGGAAGAGATAGAGGAGCATGAAGAACCGCTTCGCGATCTGCTTCTTCTCCTCGTCCATTGAGCCGGATACGTCCATCAAACAGAACATGACGGCGCGCGTGGTCGGAACCGCGATCTTCGTGCGATCGTGGTAGGTCTGGTCCGTGGTATCGAGGAACGGGACGACCTCGATCTTGCGTTCGAGCTCTGCAATCCGGTCCACAATCTCCGAGAACTCCAGATCCGCTTCGGTTTTTCCGGCGGCGGTAAGTTCTTCGAGGATCGCACACAGCTCCTCGTATTCGTCCATGTGCAGCCCGCAACCGAGCCGGCGGCCGAGCGCATGGCGCATCGTCCGAAGGATCGAGAGATTCGCGGGTGATCCAGTGTTGGTAAATCCGGCACGGCACCATTTGTACTCATCGATCTGCGAGAGCGCCTTGCGCACCATGTCCGGCAACTCCAGGTCCTCGAAGAAGTACTTGAGGAACTCTTCGCGAGAGATCTGGAAGACGAAATCGTCCTCGGATTCGCCCGAATCGGACGCACTCCCTGGGCCGGAGCCGCCTTGGCCACCCTTGGGCCGTGCCAACTCATCGCCTTTTCCGAAGTGATCGTTCCCCGACCCCGCGTAGATCCATTTGCCGTTCTTGTACCGAAACGACGGTTCGCTCATATGCTTGCCGCGTTTGATTGTGATCTCTTCGCCGCTCTTGTCGATATCGATCTCGTCGATATTCTTGCCGTCGATCGACTCCTGGACGCGCTCGCGGATGTGCGCATTGAAGCGCTTCATGAACTTCCGCCTATTGGCGTCACTCTTTCCCGAGTCGCTCCGGCGGTCGATGATCTGACCATCGGGCATCTGGATCACTTTGCGTTGGTCCGTCATGCTCTTCTCCTTGGAAACAAAACGCGGGGCATGAGAGCCCCGCGATGGTTGGTAGAACGGACCAGCGCGGTCCGTTAGGACGACTTACGTACGCGCAGGTACCACTCGCAGAGCAAGCGCACTTGCCTCTCGGTGTATCCCTTCGCGACCATGCGGTCGACGAAGCTCTGGTGCTTCTTCTGCTCGTCGGCCGAAGCCTTGGCATTGAAGCTGATCACCGGCAGCAGGTCTTCGGTGTTCGAGAACATCTTCTTCTCGATGACGACGCGGAGCTTCTCGTAGGAAGTCCACATCGGGTTCCTGCCGTCGTTCTTGGCGCGGGCCCGGAGAACGAAGTTCACGACCTCGTTGCGGAAGTCCTTCGGATTCGAGATGCCAGCTGGCTTCTCGATCTTTTCGAGCTCATCGTTGAGCGCACTTCGGTCGAGGGTCTCGCCGGTGTTGGGATCGCGGAATTCTTGATCCTGGATCCAGAAGTCGGCGTAGGTCACGTAGCGGTCGAAGATGTTCTGGCCGTATTCCGAGTAGGACTCGAGGTAGGCCGTCTGAATCTCCTTGCCGATGAACTCAGCATACCGCGGCGCGAGGTACTCCTTGATGAAGCCGACGTACTGCGCCTCTTTTTCTGGCGGGTACTGCTCCTCCTGGATCTGCGTCTCGAGCACATACATAAGGTGCACCGGATTCGCCGCACGCTCGCGATGGTCGAAGTTGAAGGTCTTCGAGAGGATCTTGAACGCAAAGCGCGTCGAGAGTCCGGTCATGCCTTCGTCGACACCGGCGTAGTCGCGATATTCCTGATGGCTCTTCGCCTTCGGATCGGTATCCTTCAGGTTCTGACCGTCGTACACGCGCATCTTCGAGAAGAGGCTCGAGTTCTCCGGCTCCTTGAGCCGAGAGAGGACCGTGAACTGCGCCATGATCTTGAGCGTATCGGGCGCGCATGGCGCGGACGAAAGCTCGGATTCGCGGAGCAGCTTTTCGTAGATCTGGATCTCTTCCGAGAAGCGCATGCAATACGGCACCTTCACGTTGTAGATCCGATCGAGGAAGGCCTCGTTGTTCCGATTGTTCTTGAACGTCAGCCACTCGGACTCGTTGGAGTGCGCCATCACGATCCCGTCGAACGGAATCGCGCCGAAGCCCTCCGTGCCCTTGTAGTTGCCCTCTTGGGTCGCGGTCAGGAGCGGATGCAAGACCTTGATCGGCGCCTTGAACATCTCGACGAATTCCAGCAAGCCCTGGTTCGCTAGGCACAGGCCGCCGGAGTAGCTGTAGGCGTCCGGGTCGTCCTGGGAGAGCGACTCGAGCTTGCGGATGTCGACCTTGCCCACCAGGGACGAGATGTCCTGGTTGTTCTCGTCGCCGGGCTCGGTCTTGGCGATGGCGATCTGGCGCAGCCGCGACGGCATCAGCTTGACGACGCGATACTTGGAAATGTCGCCGTTGAGCTCCTGCAGCCGCTTCGCCGCCCATGGCGAGAT
>DATIBL010000017.1:0-7974 GCA_035457505.1 Minisyncoccota bacterium
GTGATTTTAATATTTTGCCGGATACTGAATCGATGTCCATTTTGGAGAATGGGATGCGCAATTTGGTTAAGGAATTTGGAGTTGAATCTACTCGAACGCCACTCTATCGACATTATTCAAATCCCGAAGAGCCAAATTATGCCGACTATGTTTTGGTTTCGCCGGATGTGAGAGTGACGAGATTCGAAGTACTTCCTGACGTTGTTTCTGACCACTCCCCGCTGCTGTTGGAATTTACATAGACTGGGCATCTTCAGCTGAAACTCAGCCAACTCTATTTTGATCTGCCCCCAATCAAGCTCAAGAAAAGTTCTGAACTCACCCCACAAAGCAGGTTCAAAGCCTGTTCAGATAGGTTTTCGCCGTTTGATCACGATAGAATTAAGCGGCCACAGTTTATTGAGTCGTGACGTGTTCCAATTTCTTGGCGTGCCAACGGGGATTTGAGGGTCGGAGCATGTCGCCCTGCGACGGCGCGACGGGGTCGAGAACACTTTGCAGATGAGGAGCTCTGCTCCGAATATGCGTAGTGATTCGTGACCAAATCGGGTTTTTGGAGGCACCCCGACGCAGAGACCCAAAAGGCGACCCTTGTCGGTCGCCTTTTGGCTTGAAAAGTTCTAGACTCAGTGGGGAGCAGACAAGAAAAACCAGAACCCAAAAGCAGATTGTGGAGGAAGTTATTGATGCTGAGGATATTCAATTTTCATTATGAAAATAAACAACACATTCAAACTCACTATTTCGCTTATTATCCCGCAGTTGGCAGGAGGACTTGGGAGCTACTTTACCATCGGTTCAGTGAAAGATTGGTATCCGGTGCTGGTAAAGCCGGCACTCAATCCGCCGGCATGGATATTCGGACCGGTCTGGACGACGATGTTTCTTTTGATGGGTTTCGCGCTGTATCTTGTCTGGAAAGACGAGGGCGAAAAAAGCAAACGCGTGGCGTACGTAGCTTTTGGTATTCAAATGGTTTTAAACGCACTATGGTCGATCATCTTTTTCGGCCTGCATAGCCCGGGCGGTGCGCTAATTGAGATCGTATTCCTTTGGATCGCCATCCTCGCCACAATGATCGCGTTTTATAAAATTTCCAAACCGGCCGCATGGCTCCTCTTGCCCTATATCCTTTGGGTCAGCTTTGCCGCATATTTAAATTATTCAATTTATGTACTCAATTAACCCGCTTGATGTGGGGGGTCGTCCCTCTTGGCCGTGTATCTTGGAAGAAAATAACAGAAGTCATGAGAAAAAGGACGTTAAAAGTAAACAATAAATTCCAAAAAGGTCACAAATACCAGCTTGTCGAACCGGTGGGGAGAAATTTCATCCGGATTTCAAACCGGAGCTTATGCCAAAGCAGATGCTCGCGCTTGGCGTTTTTGGCGGTTCGATAAAATGATTTTGACACCGCAATCTATTGAGCGTAGGGTTCACAAAGATAAAGCGACAGGAGATAGAGAGTGGATACCTTCATCGAATTTTTTTCTTCCCACATCGCACTCACCATGGATAGGTCCATGATGGATATTGTTTATGGCTCCGCTGTGCGAGCTGGGTTTTTCTCAGCCGTTGCATCAGTGCTCCTTCTCATTGGTGTGGCACTTGTCGCCAGACCATTTTCCTCAAAGAGGATCGCTATTCATGCCGCGGGCGTTGTTATGATCTGCTATGGGGCGTTCATGTTCTTTCGCCCCCTGCTGGCGATCGACATGGCCCTGCTCGTGGGTTTCGTTGGTACGATTATCGTCCTTTGCGCTGGGATCTTCAGACTCCTGAAACTGAGCACGCAATCAGGTGGCCGTAGTTAGTTTTCTTAGCCCGCCCCTTCTCCAGGGGCTTTTGTGCGAGTGCCGAAGCGAGTGAACTGCTTCACTCGCGGCAGGGATTTGAAGGTCGGAGCATGTTGCCCTGCGACGGCGCGACGGGGTCGAGAACACTTTGTGGGAAACGGGAAAAACGGGGACTGCCACCGTTTATTGTGGGGGCTTGCATTTTTTGATTTCTGTGGTAATAAAAGTCCAGACTTCCGAGGAAAAATCATGGATTTTCAGTCGATCGACCTCTTTCTCGCCAATCTTGTTGCACTCTATGCAAAGTACCCAGGACTCGGGGTCGCAACACTATTCGGTATCGTCCTGGTACTGTCGCTTATAGGCGGCATTGTTGATGTTGTGACAGGAGCGCAGGACCGGAAAGAAGCAGCCGAACAAGAAGAACATGACGCCAAGCTCGGCATTGAGCGAAAACCTCGCCGGAGACGCGTGAAAGTCGACCCGGTCGATGCCGCGCATCTTTCCCTTCTTTCAGGATTCCTCGATTGCGCAATGTCGACCAAGGACGAGACGGTGGCTCGCACCCTCTTCGAACTTGCGGGACTTACCGACCGGATCATGCGCCGGATCAAGTCGCGCGAGCCGCGAACGCTCGGGGCGAACGAAAAACGCTTCATCGAACATGAAGCGCCGGATACCTTGAACATCGCGAAGGAATACGTGAAACAAGCGCGCGGCGCGTCGTCGGAGCGACTTCTTGAAGCGCTTCGCCGTACCGGCGGTGCGCTGGCAGAGTTTCGCGAAGGGTTTGCCTCCTACCTCGCCAAATTCGAAGGCACCGACGGAGAGCGTCTCGAGGTACTCGCGGAAACACGCCGTCGCGTTGCTGCATTCACGAAGCCGGAGATGCTCCCCGCTCCTGACGAAGGACACATTCTTCCTCCGATCGTAACGGGGAAAAAAGAACCTGTCGCACGCAGCTGACACAAGCGCCCATCGGGCGCTTTTCTTTTTGGCGATAAAAAACCGGCGCTTTCGCGCCGGGCGGTCTTTCGACCTTAAGGTACTTCTTGTGTTGTCAGGATTGGCCGCCGTGAACGATGGCCTTCGCTTGCTGGCCGGTGCCCGTGGACTGCAGTTCACTCGCCTCGGGGGGCTTGGTGAGTTCCTCGACGCCTTCCTTGATGAGCTTGCGGGCCTCTTCGTTCTTCTGCCGTGCATCTTCCATTGCCGACCTGGCGTTGTTGCCGATCTCAGTCAGCTTGGAGATGGTGCCCTTCAGCATCTGCGCCGCCTGCAGGTTCCGAAGACCCTGCTGCTTGATCGCATCAGAGAGCGTCTTGTCGAGAAGATCGGTGCTGTAGACCGAAAGGAGCTTGTCCATCTTCGACCAGAGGGCGTCGCTTTCTGCGGCCGATTTCACCTCGAAGGCGATCGCCAGAGTGAGCAGACCGTCGGCGATGCCGTTCATCGTTCCCTGGAAGCCGTTGATCTTGCCGGAGAGCTGTTCCGCAACAGCATTCTGGGCAAAGCCGATCTTCTTGATGCGGGCCACGACATTCGAGTACTCCTGCGCGAGCGCGATGGAGCGATTGTCGAATTGCCGCAGCGTCATCTGATAGGTCTCCACATCGGAGATCTCCAGGATGTCACCGCTTGCTTTCGCTGCCTCGATCCGGCGCGCCTCTTCAGCAAAACCTTCCACGAGCATCATTTCCGATGCGGCGGCGATGGCACGGAGTGTTCCGACGCTGCCACGATAGGCTTTGGCGGCCTGGTCAGTGATGACGCCGAGTGCGAGCAGTCGCTCGACCTCGTCCTCGAACTCCTTGTTGATCTTGCCGCAGAATTCCTTCAGCGACTTGACCTTCTTCTTCAGGAGTTCACGGACCTGGTCGTCGAGGTTCTTCAGCCGCGTCGCGGTCGATGATTTCATGCCGAACGCTCCGCCGACCAGATCGACCGTCTTCGTCCACCAGGTTTCTTCGAGTGACTTCTTGATGAGCTCGTCGATCTCCTCGAACTTGAGGTCTTCTTTCACGAACTTCTCGATCTGGTCGACGAAGGCGAAGGCCGCCGGGGTCGTGTCTCGCGTGAAGTTTGCAAGCAGTTCCTGGATCTGCTGACCCAGCGCTGCTTGCTCGGGGACACCGAAGGTCACTGCCTCGCCGAGTTTCATGTCGGCGACGCGACGTGCCGCCGCAATGCTTTCGGCCCGCTGTCTTTCGTCGGGCTTGAGCGCGTTCAGGTTCACGACCTGCGTGCGCGCGCTCCTTGTTACGGGGACGAGCGCGGTCGTCGCACCTTCGGCTTCCGGGTTGGGAAGCGAAACGCCGAGAGTGGTGTCGGTTACTTCTTTCGATTGAGTCTGACTCATGGCTACTCCTTTTTGATCCGCTGACACAATGACGAACACACGTTGTGAATGTGCACCCAAAGGAAAAACGCAAGTTGCCCTGCGTCCTTTTCACCCTCTGAGAGTTTCCATCCGAAAATAATGTAGCAAAAAAATGAGGTTTTGTCAACCCCTCGCGGCGGTTCAGGAGCTTGGACGCAGGGCACTCGATCGGCTTTGTGTCCAAACTGCGGAACCAGTAGGGGAGCTTGACATTTTTAAAATAAAACGCATAGTTATTTTTGGCACAACTCACATGAAAGGTGAACTATGGGTTCTTCACACATCGATCCATACAGAAGACTGGAGGCATCATGATCTTGGTCACCCTTGCCCCCAAATGGATCCAGCGGGCGGTACGGTCGCAGGTCGCTCTTCGGCTGTGCGTCAACATGCTTGAGGCGGCGCTCTTGGTCTGTGCGGTCTTTGTCGGGGGAATCATGCTCTTCATGGGGCACACTCTTACCGACGCAAGTTGGCTCGCATGGCAGACCGCGCTCACGATCGGGTATGGAACGAATCTCCCCGAGAATCCTCCCGGCAAATGGTTCGTCATGCTGGCGGGGACCTTTGCGGTCTTCTCCGCGACGGCGATTTTTGGAGCGGTTATCACCTACATGGGCGAGCGGCAGGCTCGCTGGAAAGGAGGACTCATGAACAACCCCCACAAGGACGGCTATATCTTCTTCGGTTATCCCGGCGAAACCAATCTCCGGGAAATGATCAAACAGATCCGTGTGACCCAGCCGGATGTATCGGTCTGTGTCGTCGACAACAAGATCAGCGAACTCCCGGTCTCGGTCCGCGAGATGCCGCATATCCACTTCGTGCTCGGGGACCTTCTCCGGGAGACGACGTTCCAACGAGCGGGGATTCACGAAGCTCGCGGAGTCGCCATCCTTCCCATCGACCGCAATGATCCGAACTCGGACGCCGCAACGGCAAGCGCGGTCCGCCTGATCGCGAAGTTCATCGCGAAGAAAGGCGGGAGCGCGAAACTCATCCACATGCTGGTGGACCCCGACAACGAAGCGCTCTTCGAGGGACTCTCGTCGCAGATGGTGACGAAAGCTGCTCCGGAGCTCCTTGTCGCACAAGAGCTCCAAGGGACCGGGACCGCTCGCGTGATCCAAGACCTCCTTCGCAACGATGACAACGAGGATCCGCAGACGTACGCACCCTCCCTTACGGCAGGGATGTCGTGGGGCGAACTCGTAACAAAGGCTCTCGATCTTTACCGGTCTGGTGCGATCACGTTCACGCCGCTCTCTTTGGTCCGCGAAGATCGGACGTATTTCCACCCCCCTTGGGATGAGACGCTCCGCGAGTCCGATCTGATCTGTGTGGTCGGTGCGAACGACTTCTCGTGGGAAGCTGCCGAAGAAGCGCTCACTGGAAAACAGCGCGTGCGCGAACCGGAACTCTCCTTCTATCCCAGATAACAAAACGCCTCACGGCGTTTTTTTGTATAAAAAAACCGGAGCATCTGCTCCGGTTACATCCGACTTCATTCGATCTGCCATGCCCGGTCCACGTAATACGACAGAAGAACCGGCTGCATGAGCGTGTTCACCGCCGTCTCGTTTGTGTGGAGCATTCCTTTCCCGAACACCAGCTCGCTTCGGAAGACATCCGGCGTAAGGAACTGAGTTTCCGGACCGAAGCGTTCCATTGTGCGGATCTGGCGTCCCATATCTTCTTTCGAAGGGCCGGGAAGCCACGCAAGGTAGAAACCCCAGTCGCCGAAGGCCGGCACGTTCTCGTGGTAGGGGATTGTGAGAAAACCCGCAGCCTCCATTGTTCGCCCTATTGCAAGATATGCCTCCTTCGCGTGGTAAGGCGATGTCGCCTGGATCACGATGCGCGCATCGCTCGCAAGGTTCCTTCTCAACTTCAGGAAGAACTCCTTTGAATAGAGCTTCACCAGTTCGATGGAACTCGGATCTGGAAAGTCGATGATGACGACATTCCAGACCCCTGGCGCTGTCGCGACGAATCGATCTGCGTCGATGTTCACCACGGAGACCGATGCGACTCGTGTCGTTTCACGTCTTTTTTTCTCCAAAAGTTTGCCGCCGTCGCGACCCTCCTCCATGAAGACCCCTCGGATGCTTTCCTCCGTCAGGCCCTCGGGTGGCACCGCGACCACGCGCGCATCTCGGAGCGCGTCGCGGTTCAGCTTTCGAAAAAGCGAGTTGTCGCGCGCGATCGCGGTCATGCCGGGATCGAGGTCCACCAGTGCGACCTCTCGCACATCCGGGTATTCGAGCACGCGCCGAAGCGCAAGGCCGTCTCCTCCCCCCAAGATGAGCACTTTCTCCCGCGAAGGAGCGAGCGTCATTACGGGATGGACGAGAGGTTCGTGGTAGTTCGCTTCGTCGACCGAGGAGAACTGAACATTGCCGTTGATGTAGAGCCGAAACTCGTCATTCTTCCTGTCGTGGGTGACCACCAGCTTCTGATAGCGCGTGAGCGATGAATACACGATTGGGTCGTCGTAGAAACGCTGCTCCAGAAGTTTTGACCAATCGCGGTTCTGCATGAAGCCGAGACCGAAAAGCGAAGTGACGATCGCAAACGCGACAATAAAGGCCGGAGTCATCGCCAGTCCCTTCTGTGACCGGAAATACAGGAAGGTCACGAAGGCGACCATCAGGTTCATGGATGACACGACGAAGCTGATCTCCGTAAGCGGAAAGACCTTGAGGAGGACGAACGTCCACACCAGAGCGCCCGTACATGCGCCGATATAGTCGGCGCTGAAGATCCAGGCGAGGTTCGTCCGCAGGCTCCCCACGAAGTCTTTGTTGATCCGCACGGCGATCGGGATCTCGAAACCGATGAGAAAGCCGATCAGCATCACGAACCCGTACTGGATGAGCTGAAAGTGGGCAGGGATGAAGCCGTATGCCGCATAGATCGTGATCGGTGCGAATCCGGCCACAAGCGACAGCAGAAGTTCGATGGCGATGAACTTCTCGACCAGGAATCGGTCGCCGACCAAGCGCTGAGCGCTTCCTCCGATGCCCATCATGAGCATCATGAGTCCGATGATGACCGAATACTGCTCGATCGCGTTCCCGAGGATGTAGCTTGAGACGGTCGCGAGGACGTACTCGGTCACGAGTCCGCTCGCGCCGGTCGAGAACATGCAGAGGGCGATAAGGATCACTCGCGCCCTCGCAGAGGACGGGGAGCCCTCGATCGTGGCCGGGGCCGAAAGCGATTGTGCTGTCATAGCACCTCCGTAAGTGAGTTGATGAATGAAACAGTGACAAAGAACGATCACTCTTTTCGAAGACATGCACTGCTGCATCTCTTCGAAAAAAGAGACGGAACCATGGGGTGCATGGTTCCGCACCTTCAAAGAAGGAACAAGGAGGTCAAGGTCAGACTGCCACGAAGGCGACCGCGGCAAAAAGCGCGAGCCGCACCGTTGTGATGACGAGAACACCGGCGACGTTGTCGTCGCGCACCACCTCCGTCTTCAGGTCCGAGTTGGTGAGAAAGATCCGCTCCAACGGCCACTGCAAGAGGGCGATCAGGGCGAATCCCGTCAGCATCGAAAATCCGAAGTCTGTGAGATCGGCCGTCCAGCCCGTGAACGAGCCGGAGATCGATCGGGACACCAGCAGTCCGTACGCGATGAGCGTCATGGCCAGAAGGAGCCCCGCCGAGTTGTTGCGGCGGTTGATCAGTTCGATGATCGGGAACCGTACGATCTTCTCGTAGGAACGGGCGATCACCACAAGCGACGCTTGGCCGAGAACGAAGAAGACCACCGCGGAAATGACTCCGCCC
>DATIBL010000018.1:0-11204 GCA_035457505.1 Minisyncoccota bacterium
CGGATATTTCTGTTGCAACTCCGAATTCTTCCGACGGGTCAGATCCCGTCTTCGACCACGCGCGAGCAGAATTGCTTCGCGTGCTTGCGACACCGACATCGCAATAGAAGAAACCCCCAATATGTTGGGGGTTTTGTGTGCTACGAAGCAAGTGCGATCTTTCGAATCTCTGAGCGTTTTGACCGGATCGAACGCGCAAGCGCGAGCTGCGTGCGTGCTTTGAACATATTTTGCATACAGAGCGTAGGATATCGCGTCCGATCGAGGCGAAAGTACGACTCCTCGAATGCATCGGTTGCGAAGCGTGCCGCAAGCTCGAGCGTCATACGAAGGATCGCGTTTGGGAGCGCCGTCCGTTCGTCGCGGTCGAGCTCGCTATGCTTGAGATAGCCACGCAGCATTGTGCGAAAGATCTCATCATCAAAATGTGCGCGATCCGGATCGTCTTCACCGCTCGGGTTCGCCCAGCTGCGCGCCGCATCCGCGAGATCGATGAGGACGGTCTCGTTCGCCATTGTATCGAGATCAAGAAGCGCGATTGCGCGCGTTCCAGATCGGTCGAAGCGGACATTCGAAAATTTGAGGTCGCCGTGGATGATGCGATCTGGGAATCCCTCCCAGGTCGGTTCACGGAGAATCTCTTCAAGCTCGCAGACGATCGCGAATGCGAGCGAGTGGAGCGTATGCCACTTGGAACTTCTGGCATTCGCGATCAGGACCGCGCGCAGTTTTCGGAGGATGCCTGCTGTGGCGTGGAAATCTGGCCGCACGTGCCGCATGCGGTACGGGTCCGACGCGCCACAAGCGTGGAATCGTCCCACGAGTGCGGCGGCACCTTCTGCCTGTGTGATGGTTCGGGGCTGCTCAAAACTGGATCCCGGGATGAATGTGAGCATTCGCCAGACTCTTCCGCTGTCTTCGAGGCAGAGCGCTCCGGATCGGGTTCGAATGATGTGCGGGAGTTCAAGTCCGCAGGCGTTCCCGCGTTCCGTGATATGCGCATGGTCCTCGAGAACCTCGGCGCCAAAGACCGGATGAAGACGCTGGAGGATCGTCGGCTTGCGATACCGGAAGCGAACGCGGTAGGTATCGTTGATCCGACCATGCCCGTAGCGACGGATGTCGACGACAGTATCGTGGATCGCAAATGCTTCGGCGATCGTGCAAAGCGGCAATGATGCAGCCATTGCGTATCTCGGACAATTCTTTCCGAAGCATCGCTGTATTTTGGGCGCCCGTCAACGTGGTCGAGCGTTTTTCGGCGCCCATGCTATGCTCTCCCGTATGCAATCCTGGTTTGCCCGCCGCCCGAAGATTGCCGTCCTTGCCGTCGGTGTGCTTCTCCTTGCGGCCATCTTTTCGGTCTTGCTTTCGCGAGAGCGCGAGGGATTGCGCGTGACGTTTCTCGATGTCGGACAGGGTGACGCCGTTCTGATCGAGTCGCCGAGCGGAACCGCACTCCTCTATGATGGCGGTCCTGGCGCGCAGGTGCTTGCTCCTCTTGCTTCGGCATTACCCCTCTTCGATCGGACGATCGATATGGTCATTGCATCGCATCCGGACCGCGACCATATCGGAGGGCTGCTTGATGTGTTCGACCGCTATCAGGTCCGCGCGCTTCTTGAGCCCGGTGTTCGCTCGGAGAATGGGACCGATGCAGCGCTGCTTGCTGCGGCGGAGGCAGAAGGCGTTTCGCCGGGACTCGCACGCGCAGGAGATATCCTCGATCTCGGGGGCGAAGCATACGCAGAAGTGTTGTTTCCGGACCGCGATGTTGTGGGCATGGAAACGAACAGCGCGTCGATCGTCCTTCGCGTGCGCTATGGAGAAACATCGCTCCTCCTTACCGGCGACCTTCCTGCATCGATCGAGACCTATCTGGTCGCCTCATCGCCTGAGAGTTTTCGCACAGACATTCTGAAGCTCGGACATCACGGGTCGCGGACCTCATCGGCAGACGCATTTCTTACCGCCGTTGCTCCCTCGATCGCGATCGTCTCGGCCGGCTGCGGAAACTCGTATGGGCATCCGCATACGGAAGTTCTTGAACGGCTCGCCGCACACAGGATCGCCGTGCGATCGACATGCGACTCGGGCAGTGTTGCTTTCGAAAGTGATGGGCGTACATGGAGCCAGTTGCGCTAAGTGTTCTTCCTCAAGTCCTTTACTTGTACAAGCCCTGGTGCTTGGATGATGCGGGAACCCTTGGAGGAGGGAATCATGGGATTCACGAAACGCGGAGCCGAGAAGAAGCTCCGGCAGCTCCTTGATGCTGGGACGATCCATGATGCGCATGCGGTTGAGCGCATCATTACGGAGATCTGTTCGGCGACGCGGGACGGAGACGCCAATGCTCCTGACAGCGTGAAGCTCGCCGGCATTCTTTGGATGGCGGTGAAAGCGCGCCTCTTGGGCGAGGCGACGGAAGATGTGTTCCGTCAGCATATTCGGATCGTGCTCGATTATACGGCGTTCGGGGCACCGGACGACGTCGAGCTGCCGGACGTTCTTGAGGGCGTCGTGTAGAGAGGGCTCAGTCGGGCCCTTTTTCGTATCCTTGACGAAAGCAAAATATTTGATATAATTCAACAAACTTGTTTTTTCAACGCGCGAAAGCGCACTTTCAAGGAGGAGGGCATCATGCCTCGTCTCATCATTCGTGAATCGTTCCGTTCCGGGGGCTTTGGGAAACTCAAGGAGATGGACCGCGAACAGGTTCGCCGCCGCTCAGAGATCAACGTCTGGGTGGACGTCGGCACGATCATTCTACGTGCGGTTGTTCCTCGCGCGCTGTGCCCCGAGGACCTTCCCATTCGGGAGCCGAAGGATCGCGCAACGAACGGCGTCCCAGGGCGCATTATCCTCGAGCAGCATCTCGCGAAGGACCGGAATCACCGGAGCGCGTCGTGCGCGTTCCATTCGATCCCGGATTTCTATCTCGTGGACGGCTATGCAATGGAAGGGAAGTTTGGTGACACGATGGCGCTTGCTTTCGTGCTCTCCCGAACTCGCCGCGCCGAGATGGTGGGTGCCGCTGTCGATCGTGCGTTCGCCGATACGCTTCTGCGCGAATATGCGGATGTGCGCATCTATGAGAATCCCGAAGTGCGCGCCGCCGACGGAACACAGCTCTCCGAGAAGAACCTGAGTGTGAACTTCCTCCAGCCGGTGGAACCGACCAATACGCTCTGCTTCGTCTTCCGGCCGGGAAAGCCGCGCAACGGCGCCTGATCCTTGCTTCGATGTTTCTTCGACCCGCTTCGGCGGGTCGTTCCTTTTGAGGAAGCACCGCATATCAAAAGCCCCCGCGATGGGGGCTTTATCATTTCGGTCGGCTTATTTTGCCGCTCTGATCTCAAGATGCTTGTTCGCCTTGAGGCAGCGCGTGCAGAGCTTGATGCGTCCTCCGCCATTGGCCGCGGGAATAGCCGCCCACTGGAGGTTGGGGTACTTGCGGCGGTCGCCGGAAGGGTTGAATTTGGTGGCGCGAATACGGTTCGAATAGTGTCCAGCCATTTTCGATCCTTTTCCGCAGATTGGGCAGGTCTTGGTCATACTTCGAGTATTGTGCCGAGCATGCTATCATGGTCTCCGTCATGACGCAAGAGGTAGACATTTTCTTCCATGTCGCGGTGCTCGTCTTCTCCGTGGTCGCCCACGAGGTGTCGCACGGCTACGCGGCGCTCGCGCTCGGCGACCGGACGGCGCTGTATGCCGGACGGCTGACGATGAATCCGATCAAGCACATTGATCCGATCGGGTCGGTGCTTCTTCCGCTCCTTATGGTAGTGGCACAATCGCCATTTTTGCTCGGCTGGGCCAAGCCGGTGCCGTACAATCCCTATAATCTTCGCGATCAGCGCTACGGCGATCTCAAAGTCGCACTCGCCGGGCCGGCGACGAACTTTGCCATTGCGTTTGTTTTTGGCCTTGTTCTGCGATTTTTTGGCGATGCGGCAACTCCGGCGATGATTGTACTCCTTGATACGATCGTGGTAATCAATATCGTGCTTGGCGTGTTCAATATGATTCCGATCCCGCCGCTCGATGGCTCCAAGGTCTTGTTCAGTTTCCTTCCGTTCCGATTTCGATACATTGGGGAGTATCTTGAGCGCTATCAGCTCATCTTCTTTATCATCTTCATCCTGGTCATCTGGCCGCTCCTCTCGCCGGTGATCTATTTCCTGCACGCGCTTGCCACCGGTTTCGGCTTGTAGGAGGGGGATGCTTGCAATTTTTCGGACCCTGGAGTAGAGTGTCGCTACCTCTGTTTGGGGGTTTTATTTTGACCATGCCGACCATCAATCAACTCATCAAGCGAAACCGGAAGATCATCCGCCGCAAGTCTAAAGCGGTGGCTATGGGTCGCGGCTTCAACCATATTCAGAATCGCCCGATCTACTACTCGTCGCCGTTCAAGCGCGGCGTGTGTACGAAGGTCACCACGATGACTCCCCGCAAGCCGAACTCCGCGATCCGAAAGGTCGCCCGCGTGCGCCTGACGAACGGCATGGAGATCACGGCATATATCCCAGGTATCGGTCACAAGCTGCAGGAGCACTCTGTTGTCGTTGTCCGCGGTGGGCGCGTCAAGGACGTCGGTCTCCGCTATCAGATCGTCCGCGGCCGCCTCGATGCGTCCTCGGTCGAAAATCGCAAGCAGGGCCGCTCGCAGTACGGTGCCAAGCGCGACAAGAAGGCGAAGTAATCTCCCAAACATCACGTTATGCGCAGAAAGGTCAAAAATCGCAACGTCCGCCAGCCGGACCTCGCGTACAAATCGGTCAAGGTGACGCAGCTCATCAATACCGTCATGGAGTGCGGCAAGAAGGCCGTCGCTCAGAAGGTCGTCTATCGCACGTTCGAGATCATCAAGGAGCAGACAAAGCTCGAGCCCTTGGAGGTTTTCGAGACCGCGGTCCGCAACGCCGGTCCTGTTATGGAGGTCCGCTCGCGCCGCGTCGGTGGAGCCAACTATCAGGTTCCGCGCGAAGTGCGCCCGGAGCGCCGCATGTTCCTCGCACTCCGCTGGATCATCGAGGCTGCCCGCAATGGAAAGGGAAAGCCGATGGCCGAGAAGCTTGCAGCAGAGATCATCGCCGCGTCAAAGAACGAAGGAGAGTCCATCAAGAAGCGCGAGAACGTGCACAAGATGGCGGAGGCGAACAAGGCATTTGCTCACTTCGCCTGGTAAAAAACGTACAATTTCAGAGCGGAGCTTGGTGTTCCCGCGGGTAGTTCGGTCGATGTACCATTGTACATCTTCCCTCGCATACCCTTAGTCCACACCATCGCTCCGCAGCTGAAATAGTACGTTTTTTCGTATCCGATCAGTACTATTCGTACAGCTCTGCGGAACAAGAATGGTCCAGCCCGTCGCCCTCCATCAAAATTACAGCAGTTTTTTGTTGGGTAGATTTTGATATCCTCCACTTCCTCTTCTGTGAATGAAATGCGCGGCACACGTTTTGTGAGATTTCGGAAAAATCCCTCGCACGGACGGGCGCTCCGGCTTGCGATTTGGCGCTCTTTCGGCTACACTCGGTGACAACGAAGCCTTAACGGCTTTTTCTTTTGACTCCGTGGCCGGGGTTGGAAGGGTGTCATTACTATTTTATTTTTCGAGTGTATGGAACGGGATTATCCGCTGGAGAAAGTTCGCAATTTCGGGATCATCGCGCATATCGACGCAGGCAAGACGACGACGTCAGAGCGCGTGCTTTTCTATACTGGCGTATCGCACAAGATCGGCGAAGTGCACGAGGGCGCGACCGTCATGGACTGGATGGAGCAGGAGCGCGAGCGCGGCATCACGATCACGTCCGCCGCGACGACCTGTTTCTGGACCCCGACATACGCGCTTGGCGATGCGGCAAAGAAGCACCGCTTCAATCTCATCGACACTCCCGGCCACATCGACTTTACGATCGAAGTGAAGCGCTCGCTTCGCGTCCTCGACGGCGCGGTCGTCGTCTTTGACGGCGTCGCTGGCGTCGAGCCGCAGTCGGAGACCAACTGGCGCTATGCCGACGAGGGCAAAGTCCCCCGCATCTGTTTCATCAACAAGCTTGATCGCATGGGCGCATCGTTCGAGCGCTCGTTCCAGTCGATCCTTGATCGTCTCACCAAGCGCGCAGTGCGCATGCAGATCCCGATCGGCGAGGAGGAGAATCACGAAGCCGTCATCGACCTCCTCACAATGAAGGCGTACTACTTCGAGGGCGATATGGGAAACAAGGTTGTCGAGAAGGAGATTCCCGAGAGCCATGCGGCAGACGCAAAGAAGTACCACGACATCCTGATTGAGTCGGTCGTCGAGCACGACGAGGCGCTCATGAGCGACTATCTTGAGGGCAAGGAGATTGCGCTCGCCGACCTGAAGCGCGTGATCCGCAAGGCAACGATCGCGAACGACCTCGTTCCCGTCTTCACGGGTTCCGCGCTCAAGAACAAGGGCGTACAGCTCGTTCTCGACGCGGTCGTCGACTATCTCCCGTCTCCGATCGAGATCCCGCCGACCAAGGGCATCGATCCCCGCACGCACGAGGATATCGTGCGCCATGCGTCCGACACTGAGCCGTTCTCCGCACTCGCGTTCAAGATCATGGCCGATCCGTTCGTCGGGCAGCTCGCATTCTTCCGCGTCTATTCCGGAACGCTCGAGGCCGGATCGTATGTGTATAATGCAACGAAGGACAAGAAAGAGCGCATCGGTCGCATCCTCCGCATGCACGCCAACGAGCGCGAAGAGGTGAAGAAGGTGTTTGCGGGCGAGATTGCCGCCGCTGTCGGTCTCAAGGATACGCTGACTTCCGACACGCTCTGCGATGAGAATGCACCGATCATTCTTGAGCGCATCGTCATTCCGGAGCCGGTCATTTCGATGCGCATCGAGCCGAAGACCAAGGCGGATCAGGAGAAGATGGGTATCGCGCTCAATCGCCTTTCTGCCGAGGACCCGACGTTCCGCGTGACCTCCGACCCTGAGACCAATGAGACGATCATCTGGGGCATGGGTGAGCTCCATCTTGAGATCCTTGTCGACCGCATGCGTCGTGAATTCAATGTCGAGGCGTCGACAGGCAAGCCTCAGGTTGCGTATCGCGAGACGATCCAGGGTGAAGCGGAGCATGAAGAGAAGTACATCAAGCAGTCTGGTGGTCGCGGTCAGTATGGCCACGTGAAGATCCGCGTGAAGCCGATGGACCTCACGGTGAAGGAAGAGGACCTCCCGAAGAACACCGAGCGCGACGGCGCATTTGAGTTCATCAATTCGATCAAGGGAGGCCTTATTCCGCAGGAGTACATCCCGGCAGTCCGCAAGGGGCTCAAGGAGGGCATGGAGCGCGGTGTTGTCGCCGGCTACCATCTCGTGAATGTATCCGTCGAACTCTTCGATGGTTCGTACCACGAAGTCGACTCCTCTGAGATTGCGTTCAAAATTGCCGGATCGATGGCGCTTCAGGCAGCTGCAAAGAAGGCGAAGCCGGTCCTGCTTGAGCCGATCATGTCTGTCGAAGTCGTGTTCCCGGAGAAGTTCATGGGCGACGTGACGGGCAACATTGCGTCGCGTCGTGGTCAGGTGAACGCCATGGAGGAGCGCGGCATGAACAAGGTCGCCAAGGCGCACGTTCCGCTCGCCGAGATGTTTGGCTATGCGACGACGCTCCGTTCGATGACCGAAGGTCGCGGAACGTTCACGATGGAATTCGCCGAATACGCGGCAGTTCCGAACAACGTTGCCGCCCAGGTCGTGGAAGCCAGAGGGAAGTAGGCATCTTTTCGACCAGAGAAAACGTGATACGATAGGCGGCATCTATGTGCCGCCTTTTCGCATACCGCAAGCTTCGCAATGATCCCAAGCAGCTCCCAGAGCTCCTTGTAGCTTTTCGCGATCTCGCGGAGCACGGCAAGGTGATCGATCCCGCAGATCCTGGGCACAAGAGCGGATGGGGAATCGTTGGATATCGTGACCAGGCGCGTGTGTGCGAGTGCCGCCTTCCGACCGACGCATCGACCGATCCGGAGTTTCTCCGCGCCATGGACGAGCTCGTTGCTTGCGCACCGGACGCGGTCATTGCGCATCTTCGCAAGGCGACCTGCGGGGAGCCGAGTGTTGCCAACACGCACCCGTTTGTGGTCGGAGCATGGAGTATGGGGCACAACGGCAACGCTGGTCCCATCGCGGCGCCATGCTACGAAGCAATTTCAAGCTTGTGCAAGGGGGAGAACGATTCAGAGCGATATATGCAGCTCTTTCTTCGTATGCTCGGGACGTCTGATGCAGTTGCGGATACTGAGCGTGTTCTCTCTGCTCTAACCAGAACCATTGCGACGATCCGTCGGGAGGCGGACCCCACCTCGCTCTCAGCGGTACTGACGGATGGTACGCACATCTACGTACTCCGCGCATTCACGCCTGAACGCGTGCGTCTTGCGGATGAGTACTACACCCTCTTTCTTGGTCGCACCTCAGGTGGGGCGGTTGTCGCAGCGTGCTCGGAGCCCCTCGGAGGCGAGCTTTCCTGGGAACTCCTTTCGAACGACACGGTAGCGATCTTCGACGTGAAGACGGGATCAGTCTCCGTGCAGCCTCTTCCGACTGCGTAATCCGCTGCCTCTCCCCTCGGAGGCGCGTTTTGCGTATGATAGAGCGATGGATGATGACACTCAGGATGAATACGTTGCCGGTCCCGCGAGCGGCGGCTACGACGGCTTTGGCGCCGCAGATGACGATGATGATGCCTATGCCGACGGCGATGAACTCGATCAAGATTCGGAGGCGTCCAAGCTCGACGAGGCAATGAAGAAGCGCGGCGAGGAGGAACGCTCGTTCTACGATGGTCTCGCCGACAAAGAAAACGAACTCCGACGGAAGCACGAGGCGGAGTACCACAAGCGATCAATGGCACTGACGCGTCGAAAGGAAGCGTTCTTAAAAAAGGAGAGGGAACTCACCGCGCTCAAACGCCAGATCGATGCGCTCGGGATCGAAGAGATCGATCGCCGCGTGGAGATGTATCGAAAGGGGCAGCTCTACGGCGCTGATCAGGCGCTGGCCTCTGGAGGAATGAAGGACATTGAGGAGGCGCGCGCGGAGCGTGGACTCGGATCGAGAGGTTCGACCTATCTGCCGCGCATGAGCGTTGAGGACGATCTCGCGTCGACCAAACCGTTCGCGGCGCTCGGAGACGCAAGTCATGCCGCACCCGCTCCTCGCACTCCGCTTTTTTCGGGTGTGAAGGATGAACAGGAGCTTGAGAAGCCGTTTGCGTCATTTGCTGAAACCCCCCGCGATGTTCCGCACGAGCCTCCCCGCGAGGTGAAACTTCCTGAACCTGAGCCGATGACGCCCGAGGAGGCGAAAGCGGCAATGAGCAAGTTGATCGAAGAGAAAGAAGTTGCGCTCGAGAAGACGCATCTTTCGCGAACGCTGCTCGAGGAGGAGCTTTTGCGCCGCCGCGCCGAGCTCGATCATGAGCGCGTGTCGCTCAACGAAGAAGAACGTGCAGTCGTGACGATGGAACGCCAGCTTCGCGCGTAGCGCGGAGAAGCTCGTATCACTGATCGCATATTTGACAGGTCGAGCCCCTCGCGGCTATGATCGGTTTATGGCCGAGCGTCGCACGTCGTTTATGTTTATGGGATCGCTCCTCCTTATTCTTGGGAGGCCTGGTTCGTATTCCTGAGTCGTCGATATCAAAGATCCGCCATTCAGAATTACGAACCAGTCCTTCCGGACTGGTTTTTGTTCTTTCTCTCAACTTCATACGGAGGTATCTGTGTCCAAGAAAGACATGCCCAAGGAAAAGGGTCCTGTCGCGTTCCATGAGCGCCATCGGCCGCATCGCTCGCGCGACGCTTCGTTTCTCTATCGCGATCGCGATGCGCTCGGCAATGTCGAACGCTCCTCGGCGCACTACGACGATCTTTCGGTCTCTTCTCCCCACGGGCAAAGCGGTTCGTCCGACTCGACGCTGTTCTGATGGAGCAAACATGGTTCATCGCGTCATTCGAGAACATCGCCTCGACGATCTCGCCGCATACGCACGCACGCCGGTCTCGCGCACCCAGATCGCGACCATGCGTTTCCTCAGCACACTCGCTGCGAACGATCCGGTGATCCCGGTCGCCGAGCGGGACAGCTCTGCCTGCGCTGCCACAAGCGGCGTGATCCAAGAGCGCGTGAAGGATATCTCTGCGTCATGAACTCATCCATCCCTTCAGGGATGGATTTTTCTATTGCGATGAAGAAAAAACTCCGAAGGACATCTTCGGAGTTTGTTGTGCTCAAGGCGCTGAGCGGCGTGTGATCGAGGCCTCGATCATGGCGAGCGTTGTCGCAGCGACTTGCTTCACCATGTCTGCTTCGCCGACCGTGGTCGTGTCGATGAGGACGAGCTGTGAAAAATCGCCGGAGAGATCCTTGTGAAGGGTCCGGTAGCGCTCCGCCAGTGCGCGCATCGTATCGGGATTGGATGTCTCGCCGAGCTTGTCGGAAAGCGCGATCTTGAGTTCGCGTTCCATCGCTTCTTTGGGATCGCAGACCATCACGAAGCAAGCGGTGATCCGGTCGGTCCAGAAGCGCGAGAGGAAGAATGCCTGATTGCGTGCGCATTCATCCTCTGCAAGGAGGCCCTTCTGCTTCCAGTACAGCATCCAGGCATACGTATCGAAGATCGCTCGGTCGAAGATCACGACGTCGTACATGTGTCCGTGTGCAAAGTCGATCAGATGCGAAAGCGCGTAGAGCCCTGTCCGGATGTTGTAGAGCGGGGTGGTGCGCGGAATATGGCGGATCACCTCGGCGCCTTCCTGCGGCCGCAGGACACGAAAGTCGTGACGGCGGAGGAATTTGTCGAGTTCCGTGATCGTCGTCGTCTTTCCGGACGATGGCGAGCCGGTAAATTCGATGATGAACGGAGCAGGAAGATGCGCCTCGTCGTATCTGCGATCGGTGCGGAGAAAGCGATGGATGCGTTTCGCAGATCGCTCAAAGTCGTTGTCAGTTTTCGACACGATGCCTCCCTTGGGTGACGAAGGACGAACCTCTGCTATGATACCCAAATGATGATCAAGGGTCAGGATTCCAACCAAGCGCATTCCGTGGTCGGTTTCGACATGGACGGCGTGTTGATCGATCACGCGGCGAACAAGATCGCCATTGCCCGTGAATTCGGTGTTTCTGTCGAACTGGCCGAAAC
>DATIBL010000019.1:0-4706 GCA_035457505.1 Minisyncoccota bacterium
ACCACCCCGGCCTTCGGCCACCCCTCCTTCGTAAGGAGGGGAGCTTTCCTGCCCAGTCCAGCCGAATGTCGAAAACGCCCAGAGGCCGGATGAGAACCATGTGTCGAGCGTGTCGGGGTCTTGGGCCCAGCCATCTCCCTCAGGGGCGTTGATACTGCAGACAATCTCATCGCCGCGATACCATACCGGGACGCGGTGGCCGTACCAGATCTGCCGCGAGATGCACCAGTCGCGGAGATTGTCGATCCATTGGAAATAGATCTTGTCGAAGCGCTCGGGGAGGATGCTGATCGCGCCACCTTTGACGGCAGCGGTCATCACCTGCTTCAGCGTCGTGGTTTGCCCCTTTGCGATGCCGGGGATGCCGTCGCCCTTCATGGTGAATTCTTTGTTCACTCCGATGAACCACTGGAGCTTGGGCATCGGCTCGATCACTGCGCCTGTGCGCTCGGCGGTCGCGACATTTTGTGCGACATCCTCTTCTTTCTCGAGCAGTCCTTCGTCGCGGAGCCACACTACGATCGCTTCGCGTGCTTCGCCCACCTTCTTGCCCTTGATGCGCTCGTCGCCCACTGTTATGCGCGCGCGTTCGTCGATCACGGTGAGGACGGGGAGCTTGTGCCGCTCGGACATCTGCCAGTCGATCTGACTATGTGCCGGGGTGACGCCGAGTGCGCCGGTGCCGAAGTCCTTTTCGACGCTCTCGTCGGCGATCACGCGAATATGGAGCGGCACGCCGCAGAAGACGACGTCGTATTCCTTGCCGATGAATGCGGCATAGCGCGCGTCATCCGGATGCACAGCAACGGCGGAGTCTCCGACTTTTGTCTCCGGGCGGGTCGTCGAGATCGGGATAGGGAAGTCCTGCGCATAGCGGAACGTATAGAGACGGGCGGTTCGCTCTTCATAGACGATCTCGTCGTCCGAGATAACCGTCTGTCCTTTGGGGTCCCAGTTCACGATACGATGACCGCGGTAGATGAGGCCATCGTCATACATGCGCTTGAATGCCGTGCGCACCGCAAGCGAGCGGCGCTCATCGAGCGTGTACGCCTCGCGGTTCCAATCGACGGAGGCGCCCATCTTGCGGACCTGGTTCACGATCGTGTCGTGGCTTTGCTTCGCGAAGGCCTCGACGCGCTCAAGGAAGGCGTCTCGTCCGAGATCGTACTTGGAGATTTTCTCCTTCTCGAGAAGCTTCTCGACTTTGGATTGCGTGGCGATCGCAGCGTGGTCGGTGCCGGGGATCCAGAGCGTGCGGTATCCCTTCATGCGGTTGTAGCGGACGATGATGTCCTCGATCGCGAGCATTGCCGCGTGGCCCATATGCAAGACTCCAGTGACGTTTGGGGGAGGAAGAACAATAGAAAACGCCGGCGCATCAGGAAGGGCGTGGCCGTCTTTGATACACGCCTCGGGACTGAAATATCCGCTCGCGATCCAGGTATCGTAGATCCGATCCTCGGTGCCGTCCGGATTGTACGGAGAAAGAAATTTTGCATCCATGGTGTGCTCATGATAGCAAAAAAATTCGTTCTGAGAACCGAAATATTTTTTCGAAAAAAGTTATCCACAACCCATGACAATATGCAAAAAATGTGACGCATCTGTCCGATGTGAAAAATTTTCTTCGCGATCGACGTCCTTGATAAAGATATATTTCCAGGGACATTTCTCCGGTCCATCGGACAGATAAAAGACACAGCAATGTCTTTTATACGGCCTTGCTGAGCTGTCTTTTAGAATATGCGCTATTGATATTCAGCTGAGAGCGTATAGGATTATGCGCAAATAGCGTTCGCCCAACTTTGCTGTGTGTTGTCGGATATCCACGGACTTCGCGGTCCGGGGGTAGAGCGCTATTTCCAAAATATTCTCATCCAGATCTCTCGAAGATCCTCATAGAAATATCCGCTATCGTTATTCGTCATCATTGCCCACTCTATGCCGTACTCACTCTTCACTCGGTCCGCTCTCCGCTCGCGCTCGCACAAATTCATGGCGCTTCTGGTCGCATTTGCGCTCGTGTTCGATCTCGCATCTGGCGCGGCATGGAACGTGCCCGTTGCGTTCGCCCATGATTCTGGCGAGCCGCACGAAGAGGAGTTTCAGGGTAGCCAGAAAGGCCAGCAGGATGGCGATGGCGAGGAGGACGAAGGTGCGCCATTCGAGGAGGAGCAGGATTCTTCCGAGAACTGTGGAAACTCTGGTACGAGCGGCGAGGGGTGTGATGAGCAGGGAAATAGTGGAGACAATGAGGGTGACGATCGCGGGGTCACCGAGGAGAAGGTCACGATCTGCCATCTTCCTCCGGGAAATCCGGAGAACGCACAGGGGATCACGATCAGCGTGAATGCCGCGCAGCTGCCTGGACACCTCCAGCATGGAGACTCTGTAGGGTCGTGCGAGGTTCCTCCTCCGACGACAGACACAGGAACGATCCGCATCTGTAAGGTGATCGCAAGCGAGGATGGCGTCCTTGCCACCTCAAGCGACGGACTTCCTGGCGGGAGCTTTTCGGTAGGATTGTCCTATGGATTCACTCCGTCGTCTGCGATGCCGTATGCGACAGCGACTTGGAGCACAATGTCCTTTATGCCGGACACCGATCTTATCGGACACGATGGTGTCAATGATGCGGTCTGTGTCTCTTATGGGGCGCTCCCGATTGGCTCCTACTATTATGATGAGGAATTTCTTTCGGGCGATGGTGAGTGGCTTGCTCCAAAATACAACGATCAGTACACGCACCCGTTCGACGATCTCTCTGACCTCTTTGCCTACAGCCCTGCGCTTTTCACCGCAGATCCTTCCGACGATAATGCCCGCGAGCAGAATGCCGATGGCCATATCGTGCTCAGCAAGAATCAGACCCGCACGCTTGTTGTGCTGAATACCTACGGAGACGAAGATGTTCCGCCTCCGCCACCCACACCGGTCTGTGGCAATGGCGTCATCGAGCCGCTTATCGGCGAGTCGTGCGATGACGGAAATCTGATCTCCGGAGACGGATGCTCGAATCAGTGCCGCGTGGAGCCGATTGTTCCGCCCGCCTCGTGCTCGCTCACGCTTGTGTCTGACACATCGAATATCGTTGTCGGAGGCGGAAACGCCGTCGCAACCTATGACGACAACCCGGCATGGACCGCCATGATTCCGGGTGCAACGTGGATTTGGAAGACATTCTTTGTTTCCACTCCCTCGATCAACGAGACGACGATCTTTGAGAAGGCGTTCGCGATCGATCGTCCGGTCGCAACAGCGACGCTTGCGATCGCGGCCGACAACTCGTATGAGATCACGCTCAATGGAACGCCGTTTGCAGCAGATCTCGGAGAATATAATTATCGCGAATCTGGAAAGGACATTTATGATTTTGCGTCCGCGCTCGCCTCGGGCACAAATACGCTCCGCATCTCGGTAAAGAACTGGGGTATTCCCGGATCTTCGGCGCAGTCGAATCCGGCCGGACTCTTGTATCGCCTTGAGGTTGCGTACGGCGGACAGGGATGCGTGGACACTCCTCCCCCCGTCTGCTCCGACGATCTCGACAACGATGGCGACGGAATCGCAGATTTCCCGACAGACCCAGGCTGCGACACGCCGACCGACAACGACGAGAACGAAAAGCCGGTGATCACGGTGCTCGGCGACAATCCGATGGACATCCTGCTCGGCGCGACGTTCACCGACCCGGGTGCAACAGCTGCAGACCCTGAGGATGGCAACATCACCTCGAGTATTGTTGCAACCGGTACCGTCAACACACTCGCAATCGGCACCTACACGATTACCTACACTGTCTCAGACTCGGATGGACTTGCGGCAGACCCGAAGACACGTACGGTGCGGGTGGTTCAGGCTCCGGTCTGTTCGGATGGTGTTGATAACGACGGCGATGCCCACTCGGACTTCCCGACTGACCCCGGATGCGACACGCCGACCGACAACGACGAGAACGAGAAGCCCATGATCACGGTGCTCGGCGCTGATCCGATGACGCTCACGCTTGGGAGCACCTTCACCGATCCCTCCGCCACCGTTGCCGACCCCGAGGATGGCGACATCACTGCGAAGCTCGTCACTACCGGCACGGTGAACACTGGTATCGTGGGTTCATACACGCTCACCTACAACGCAACTGATTCGGACAACATGGCGGCCGATCCGAAGACGCGGACGGTGATCGTGGCGACGGTTTGCTCCGATGGACGCGACAATGACGGCGACGGAAAGGCCGACTTTCCGCTCGATCCGGGCTGCGGCGATCCCACGGACGATTCGGAGAATACGCCCCCGGTCGTGACGCTTCTCGGTGCAACGCCGATCAGCGTGATCGTTGGAACGCTCTTCACTGACCCGGGTGCGACCGCGCTTGATCTCGAGGATGGCACGCTCACACCGAGTGTTTCCGGTTCCGTAAATACTTCGGTGATCGGAGCGTACTTGCTCACGTATGGTGCGATGGACTCCGATGGTGCAACGGCGACTCCGGTGATGCGCACTGTGAATGTGATTCCAGAACCGACCGTCCCCCCCGTCTGCTCCGACGATCTCGACAACGACGGCGACGGAATCGCAGATTTCCCGACTGACCTTGGATGCGACACGCCGACCGACAACGACGAGAACGAAAAGCCGGTGATCACGGTGCTCGGCGACAATCCGATGGACATCCTGCTCGGCGCGACGTTCACCGACCCGGG
>DATIBL010000020.1:0-7389 GCA_035457505.1 Minisyncoccota bacterium
GCCCGCGTGTTCGATCGACATCGCCCGCAAATACTTCGGCTCTGATGCTGCATTCTATATCGACGGCGGGGAACTCGATCGCGAACCATCGACCGTCATGCTGCTCGACGAAGAAGGGGAGACAACGATCCTCCGCGCACCGGGCGCCTGATTTTGCGTTTTCGGTGCAATTGGGTAGACTCGGGCGAGAATACGATCGATCTGATCATGCACAAGATCCATGGCGAACGCGGATTGCGCGATGGCGACATCGCCCTTCCGTTCCGACACGAAGGACGAGCGTACTACTTCGTCTACGAACCCGCGAAATTTCCCTACATCTTCAACGCTCGATATCTTCTTCTCGACGATGAACGCGCAACGGTCCTTGAATTCGACTCCTGGACCGACGGATTCCCGATCCTTCCGATCGGCGTCCGAATGCTCGGCGACATCGCGACGATCTCCGCGCAAACCTACCTTGCGATCGCTGCTCGCACCATTGAGACGTATGCAGCAACGGCGTCGGAAATGTGCGCCAGAGCAACGGCTGCGCTCCCGCCTGAGCGCGAACACTAACAGACACTTCGGTGTCTGTTTTTCGAACCCCTCCTGATGTTTCAAAGCAAGGATTCTCGTTGATACTGTTCCGTAAGCGCGTTTTGCCGCGTCCTGGTTTGCTCCCCGGCCTTTACTCACGCACATTTTTTGTTACCATGACACGCATGTTGAACTCCGAAGAAATCCGCTCTCGCTTCCTTGCATTCTTTGAGAAGCGCGGGCACGCCATTCTGCCCTCTGCGCCGCTTGTTCCCGAGAACGACCCGTCGGTGCTTTTCAATACCGCCGGCATGCAGCCTCTCGTCCCGTATCTCCTCGGCGAACCGCATCCGCGCGGCACGCGCCTTGCAAACTCCCAGAAGTGCGTCCGCACTCAAGACATTGAGGAAGTCGGCGACAATACGCACGACACATTCTTTGAGATGCTTGGGAACTGGTCGCTCGGCGACTACTTCAAGAAAGACGCCATCGAATGGAGCTATCGCTTCCTCACCGACAAGGACGAGGGCCTTGGGCTCGATCCCGCGCGCCTCTATGTGACCGTTTTTGGCGGCAACGACGACGCGCCAAAGGATATGGAGGCATACGAGATCTGGAAGACACTCGTTCCAGAACATCGCATCTATTTCATGACCTTCGCGGACGACGGCAAAAAGGAGCCGAACTGGTGGAGCCCTGGCGACAACGGCCCGTGCGGACCGGACTCGGAGATGTTCTACGACGTGACCGAACGCGGACTCGGCGATCTGACCAAAGAAGAGTACATCGCTGCTGATGATCGGCAGGAGATCGTCGAGATCTGGAACGATGTCTTTATGGAGTACGAGAAGAAGGATGGAAAAGTCGTTGCCAAGCTCGCGAAGCAGAATGTCGACACCGGAGCAGGACTCGAGCGGCTCTCGATGGTGCTCCAGAAGACCGATAACGTGTTCGCAACCGATCTCTTTGCACCCATGATGGAGTATCTTCGCGCACATGCCGAACACTACGACGAGCGCGCTGCCCGGATCGTTGCGGACCATATCCGCACAAGCGTCTTCATGATCGGCGACGGTGTTGTCCCGGCCAATACCGACCAGGGCTACATCCTTCGCCGCTTGCTCCGCCGCGCAGTCCGCTACTCTGACGTCCTCGGACTCAAGGGCGGCTTTGATCCGCTTATTGATCTCGTCGCAAAGAAGTACGCGAGCGTGTATCCGACAATCACGTCAGACAAGGCGCGCATCGCGAAGGAGATCGCGATGGAGGAAGAGAAGTTCCGCACAACGCTCGAGCGCGGCATGAAAGAATTTGCGAAGCTTTCGGCCGGAAATATCTCCGGAAAAGATGCGTTTGATCTCTATCAATCGTATGGATTTCCGATCGAGATGACGCGCGAGCTTGCCGAGGAAAAGGGGATCACGATCGATGAGACAGCGTTCGCTGCCGAGCTTTCCAAGCACCAGGAGCTCTCACGCGCAGGAGCGGAGAAGAAGTTTAAGGGCGGACTCGCTGATCACTCCGAGCAGTCGGTGAAATATCACACCGCGACACACCTCCTCCACCAGGCACTGCGCACCGTACTCGGGGAAACCGCCCTCCAGAAGGGCTCCAACATCACGCCCGAGCGACTGCGTTTCGACTTCGTACACCACGCCAAAATGACGCCAGAGCAGATCAAGGCCGTCGAAGATCTCGTGAACGAAAAGATCCACGCTGAGCTGCCCGTCTGGTACGAGGATATCCCGTTTGAGGAGGCCAAGCAGCGAGGCGCGATCGGGCTTTTCGAGGAGAAATATGGCGACAAAGTCCGCGTCTATCAGATCGGGGAGGGGGAGGAGCGTTTCTCGCTCGAATTCTGCGGCGGCCCTCATGTCAAAAATACGTCCGAGATCGGACCATTCAAGATCGTGAAAGAAGAAGCGGTCTCGGCCGGTGTCCGCCGCATCAAGGCAGTGGTGGAGTAGCGAGTGCTCGAATAGCTGCGTAAAATTTTTACCCGAATTATGCCATCGGGTTTTTGAAATGCTTCTGCTTGGACTTGTGTAGTTGTAGAATATGTAGTATAATATCGCTAGCAACACGTCCTTGCCATAACCAACCAGGAGAAGTGCGATGCAAAATGAAGAAAGGAAGGAGAACGACTCCAGCGATGTGACTCGAGGGATCGGCGAGACGGCCGTTGACATATTTCTCACGATTTTTTTCGACACTCTGCTGTTCACGCTCTTGATTCCACTTTTTCCTCCCGATACGTTTGCCCCCGAGAAAGTACTGAGCAACATGCTCGAACCCTTGATAATTATTTCCATTATCGAGACGTTGAGAGGTCAGCGAATCATTCTCCGTCGACTTCCCTGTGCACAAAAATACATATGGGAGAATCCTACATGCGTTGGCATCGCACTTTCGCTCGCATGCTACTTCTCAGGACACATCACCGGAGGCGTTGGATTACTGCTCTTTATGGCAGCCAATGTCGTCTTCGCGATCGTCGCTGCTTATGCGACATTCGGCGTCACAAAGATGCTCAAGAAAGCTTCGTAGGCATCATCTTCTCCCAAAGCGGACACTCCGGTGGCCGCTTTTTGCTATTTCCTGGCACAGATCCCCCCAAAAACGAGTTCTCCACAAGAAAAACCCGGCTCTATTGCCATTTGTTTGCTATAATTCGGTGGACATGTCGCTGTTAAAAAAGAAGATCAAAAGCGGCCAGCATTTTATACTGGTCTTTGATATCGGGTCCGGCTCGATCGGCGGCTCGTTCGTCAGCGTCGATAGCACCAAGACGCCCGAGATCATTTTCTCGACGCGCCAGGATATCCCGTTCCAGGAGAAGCTCAACTTTTCGCGTTTCTTGGAGTCGATGATCACAACACTTGAAGAGATGTTCGTTTCGCTTCAGAAGGCGGGCGGCAACGTCGTCGTCGATCAAGCTTTCTGCGTGCTTGCATCGCCCTGGTATGCATCGCAGACGCGCATCATCAAATACTCTCGACCAACGCCGTTTCAGGTCACCGAGAAGGGGATGAGCAAGCTCGTTCAGCGCGAGATCGAACTTTTCCGCAGTTCCAAGCTTTTCACCCGATCCAAGGTGGGCGACACCAGCCCCGAGATCATGGAGGCCAAGAACATCCAGATGAAACTGAACGGCTACGAGGTGCGCTATCCTTTTGGCAAAAAGGTCACCGAGCTCGAGATCGCGCTCTATATCAGCATGATCCCGTCGAATATCTATACGTCGATCAACGAATCGATCCGCAAATTCTGGCATGTCGAGAAGGTCCATTTTTCTTCCTTCGCCTTCACTGCGTTCGACACGATCCGCGACATTTTTATCGATGAAGAGAGCTTCCTCTTTATCGACGTCGCTGGAGAAGTGACCGACATCTCGCTCGCAAAGGAGAACGTCCTCCTTGAATCGATCTCTTTCCCCGCCGGCCGCAACATGCTCATCCGCGCGCTTGTCGACGAACTCAAGACCAATCCTGCAAATGCTGCGAGCGAACTCACTCTCTATCTCGAGGGCAAGGCCACCCGAGAACATTCCGAGCGCATCGAGGCGGTCCTCACGGATGCAACCAACGAATGGCTGGTCTATCTCGAAGACGCGCTGACCCAGTTCGCGACGGAGTTCCCGATCCCGCGCACGATCTTCTATACTGCCGACGACGATGTCACCCGCTGGTTCGAGCGCGCGATGGGACGGATCGATTCCTCAAAGTTCGGCATAGAGGAGGGCGGGGCGTTTGCGGTCCGATTTCTCGGAACCAATTTTCTCTCCAAGTTCGCACAAGTGCACGAGCCATCGTTCCAGGACCCCTTCCTTTCTATCGAAACGATCTTCGCCAACAAATTCACCTGGCTTACCAAACGCTAATTTTACCCGCTCACTACTCGTCATATGGGGAAATATCTGATCAGCGACATTATGCCCGCAGGCCGCAAGGGAAAGAAGAGCGCGGGCGACGATCACGAAGCGCACGCAGCACACAAGAAGGCACCGGAGCATGCAAGCGCTCACAAGGCTGCCGCGCATCCTGCGGCACACCACGAGAAGCATGCGGCGGTTTCGCACCACGCTTCTCCGGCGCACCATCCGCGAGCCAAGTCCGCGGAACCCCACGCAGAAGCGGTAGAAACTCCGCCCGTCACAGCAACACCTCCGACCCCGAATATCGAGCCTGCCGAGACGCAGCGGAGCGCTATCACGCAAGACGGCGTGATGTACACGCACGCAGCCGAGGGTGTAGCAACTCCGAATGTCGAGCCGATCGGTGCGTATCCGTACAACGTCCCCGAGATCCCTGAATCCTCGCCGCTCACACACAGCGCACCCGCGCACGCCGAATACACTGACGACGATGCGGATATCATCGAGGACGACCAGGGCAGCCACCGCGGAGAGATCTTCGATCGAGCAAGTTCGCAGGATGCAGCGCCCAAAAAGCCCGACATGGGCACGGATCGAACGTTCGACATGGATTCTGTCTCTCAGTATCCCTACAGCGGAGGAGCTTCATCCTCCTCATACGGCGATCACGGGGGGCGAAAGCTTCCCGCACTGCGCTCCTTCGCTCCGTTCGCAATCGGCGTTGCGATCCTCATTGTGACCGTCCTCGTCGGAGGAGAATTCTTCGCTCGTGCGACAGTGACCGTACAGCCGAAGACCTATGCTATCGTGATCGACCAGAAGCTTTCCGCAGCAAAGGAGCCAAATTCTGATGCGCTGGGATTTTCCGTCATGGCCGTCGATCTGGAGGAATCCATGCAGGTTCCTGCGACCGGATCGAAAACCGTCACCGCAAAAGCATCTGGAAAGATCGTCATCTACAACAACTACAGCACCAAGCCTCAGCGCCTCATCAAGAACACTCGCTTTCAGAGTCCTGCGGGCAAGATCTATCGCATCAGCGAATCCGTGAACATTCCCGGACAGACGACCGAGGGAGGAAAGACCGTCCCCGGCTCTGTTGAGGTCACGGTCTATGCGGACGAAGCGGGACCCGAATTTAATTCCGATCTCACGGATTTCACCATCCCGGGATTGAAGGGTGATCCGCGGTTCGATGCAATGTATGCCCGATCAAAGACACCGATCACTGGCGGCGCGTCTGGAACCGTGAGCACCGTATCGGACGAAGATCTCAAGCGCGCAAAGGATGATCTTCGCATCGCACTCGAAACAAAACTCCGCATGAAGGCGCGCGGCGATATCGCAGAATCTCAGATCGCATTCGACAGCGGCATCTTCGTCGAGCTCGACCCGTACAAAGTGGATGCGTCGGCAGAATCCAAAGACACTGCTCGCGTTGTACAGACGGGGACGATCTACGTCATTCTCTTCGACCGCGCAGCGCTCACTCGCGAGCTCGCGAAGCGCCAAGTTCCGGGATACGTCGGCGAAGCGGTCGACATCGAAAATCTCGACGCAATCACGTTCCGCCCTGAGACGAAGACCGGGAAGGAGGCATGGGAGGCAAAAGAGATTAGCTTTGCGCTGAACGGCCCGGTGCGATTTTCCTGGACGATCGATGAAGCCAAACTCACCACCGAACTTGCCGGTGCTCCGCGCAGCGCTTTCAATGCCATGATGGAGGCGTATCCAAATGTCGACCAAGCCGAAGCAGTGATCAAGCCCAAATGGAAGCGTTCATTCCCCGATGATGCCGAGAAGATCACGATCGAGCTCCTTGAGCCCGAGATCGCGATAACAACTCCCGCTCCGCTGCCGACCGAGACCGAAACGACCGAGGCTGCGCCTCAGGAATAGCACCGTGGATACATATATTTCTTGCTCCTTGCATCCAAGATGTGGCGGAAAATCGCCCAAAGAGGCACCTGCGAGCGGGGTCCATTCGCACCATCCAGGCAGATCGGGGGAAATAGGGCTTGACCGTGTATTTTTCCTCTGCTAGGATGCCTTCACCGTTGACAATGCCGGACGAAAAGCAAAAGGGAGCGACATTTGAAGGGACTGTATCTGAGGCTCTTCCGAACACCATGTTTCGTGTGCGTCTTTCCGACGATCGTGAAGTTCTCACGTATCTCTCGGGGAAAATGCGCATGCATCGGATCAAGGTGCTTGTGGGAGATCGGGTCGTCCTTGAGGATAATCCATACGGTGGCAAGCTCCGGATTGTAAAACGACTATAACAGCGATATACTGCCGGATCCCAAAAGGCGGAGAAATCCGTTTCGGGGTTGGTGTTATCAACGGAAATCTATGAAAGTACGCGCCTCAGTCAAAAAGCGATGTCCAAAATGCAAGTCAGTCCGTCGAAAGGGCTATTTGTATGTTATTTGCGAGAACCCCCGCCATAAGCAGCGGCAGGGCTAATTTGTATATTCCTTATGCGCATCCTTGGTATCACCGTTCCTGACGAGAAGCAGCTGTGGGTTGGACTCACGGTCTTCTATGGCATCGGATTCTCGACTGCCAAGAAGATCCTCGCAGAGGCTGGCGTCGACGCGATCAAGCACCCGAACGAGCTTTCTGCCGACGAGGAGGGGAAGATCCGCAAGATCGTCGAGAGCATGACCATCGAGGGAGACCTGAAGCGCGAAAAGGCATCCAACGTGAAGCGGCTGAAGGACATCAAATGCTACCGCGGATCCCGTCATGCGCGCGGACTTCCGGCTCGCGGTCAGCGCACCAAAACGAATTCTCGCACCGTACGCGGCAACGTCCGTAAAACGATGGGTTCCGGCCGCCGTAAGGTTGAGAAGAAGTAGTAGTCGACAGCATTATTCGCACGAGAGACACGCACAATGGGTAAGAAACGTATAGTTAAGAAGTCGGGTTCGAGCGTCGATCAGGGATTGCGCGCGCGTGCTTTGGCGCGCGGACCGAAGCGCAAGCTCGCAATG
>DATIBL010000021.1:0-13777 GCA_035457505.1 Minisyncoccota bacterium
ACCTACGCGGCAAAAAAGGCCGAAGCGGGCATGACGGTCGCGATCATGACGATCGATGGCGCATACGCAGGAATGCTCACGGTTGCGGACACGCCGCGTGCGGATGCAAGGTCAAGCATCGAGCTTCTGAAGCGGCTTGGCGTGCGGCATATCGTGATGCTCACGGGAGACAACGAAGACGTTGCGCGTGCGGTGGCGGCGCAGCTCTCGATCGACGATGTGCGTGCGAATATGACGCCCGAATCCAAGCTCGCGACGCTCGATGAGCTGGTAAAGTCTGGCGCGAATGTCGCGATGGTCGGGGACGGGATCAATGATGCGCCCGCACTCGCGCGTGCACATGTTGGGATCGCGATGGGCGGAACAGGGACGGCTGTCGCAGTGGAGGCGGCAAACGTGATCATTCTCACCGATGAACTTTCACGCATTGCCGAGACGATCCAGATCGCCCGGCGGGCGGTGTCGGTCGTGTCCTGGGATATGGGGATCTGGTTTACGACGAACGCGCTCGGATTTGTGATGGTTTGGGTCGGCTGGATCGGCCCTGCGCTTGCTGCGGCGTATAATTTCGGAACAGACTTCCTTCCGATCGCGAATTCCGGCCGGCTTTTCCGCTACCGCGCCGAGAAAGACGGGGTATTGCAGGGAAAATAGAAAATCCCCGAGATATGCTCTCGGGGATCATTTTACTTTGATCTTCGCAATGCGGCCGGCGAGCCACCATCCGAGCATCGCCGCTCCAAGGCAGACGATCGCTCCAGTGACGCCGATCCCGAAGGATGCGGCAAGGCCAAACTTGTCGGAGAAGTATGCGCCTACTCCAGCGCCTGCGCCGAGGCCGGGTGCAAGATAGGGGAGCAAGCGAAGGCCGAGTTTGCGGTACTGCTTGATCGATCCAAGGATGCACGATCCGACAACGATCGCGAATGCGTGAATCTCGAGAACGTAGAGGACGCTTTGATCGGCGCTGAAGCGGCTGATATCGAGGACGCCGGAAACTCCCACGCCGATCATGAATATGCCGATCGCGTCGTTCCATCCCCACGGGCGTTCTGTTTCCATTCCACCCTCATGCATTTCTCGGTGCAGTCAATCATCTCTCGCCCAAAATGGAAAGGGCGGAGGATACCCCAGACTTCTCTCTGGCTCTGGCCTCGCCTATTTCCTGGTCGAGGTTGCTGCGCGAGCGCTCTCTGGCTTTCGTGCGAGCTCGGGAAGCAAGCGCTCAAGCTCCTCCCGGTCCTGGAAGCCGTAGTAGGGTTTGCGGTTGATGACGACGATCGGGAGACGCTCCTCGAGGCCGTAGATGGCCTTGAGCGTTTCGATCGCGCCGAGGCCGAGATGGTAGTCGAATGAATAGACGTGCAGATCGTCGTGCGCGTCGCGCATGTCCGTGAGCACGTAGCCCATCTTGCGGCACTCCTCGCAGTCGCCTTTGTTCGAATAGAAATACATGACCGTGGAGATCTTCTCGCCGCAGGTGCGAGCGCGCTCGCGCTGGAGCAGATAGTCTTTGATCTCAAGCAGCGAGTAGTCCTTTTTGAGTGCGACCACTTCCGGATCGTCGATCCCGCGCGAGTTCTCCATATATGCGAGCTTCGTGGCAAGCGTGTTTAGCTCCTCGATCGAGAGCGGGACGGAATTGGCGCCTTCTTCGCACGCGGCGTCGGCCAAAAGTGCGTACTGGATCTCGGTCTCAAGGATGTTGCGATTGATGCCTTCTTCGATCTCGGCGACCTGGGCGATCCGGACGTTGTAGAGAAAATCGGAGACGAGAAACGCAACGAGGAAAATCCCGCTGGTAAGGAGGAAGACGGTGACGTAGCGCTTTTGATCCTTTGGGTCCATAGGGGTGGAGGTTAGCTGATTTTTTGTTCTAGCGCCAGCGTGCCTCGCGGGCGGTGATCAGATTATAGAGCGAGCGAACAAGCCAGAAGGGCGCGATCAGGCCGTAGAGCAGGATGAAATACAGCATGTTGATAGTCGGGCGCAATGTTCGCGTGACCATGAGCGATCCCGCAAAGAGGAAGCCGATCGTCATCGCGAGCATCATGTAGATGAGGATCCTGCTCGCCTCGACATTGAGCGCAAACCAATCGAAATGCGGAAAACCGAGGTCGAATCCGATGGCGAGATAGCGCTCAATGGTCTCTGCTGCCGCTTTGCCGATCGTGCGGAGATACTGCGAAGTAAAATAGATCGCGAAGAAGATGGAGATGAACGCGAATGGAAGCGTCAGCATACCGAGGTTGCCATATTTGGGCGAGAAGAGCATGAAGCGGTACTGATAGAACGCGTTCTTGAGGAAGCCGGTGACCCATCGGACTCGCTGTCGATAGAGCGCATAAGGAGTCTCGGGCGACACGGTCCACACGAGCGCAGTATGTGCGTTCTCGATCTTCATGCGGTGGCTCTGCATGCGCATTGCCATTTCCATGTCCTCGGTGCCGTAGCCGTGTACGAAGCCGCCGATCTTCTCGAAGACGCTGCGACGGTAAATCGAGAAGGGACCGGGGGTCACATAGAGGCCGCCGATCCGCGAGAATACCTTGCGGGTGAATTGCCCCATCATGTATTCGGCGGCCTGCATGCGGCGCAGCGGGTTGTCCGGCGCGTGAATCTGGACAGAGGGTGTGACGGCCATCACCTCCGGATCTTGGAAATAGGGGACGATCTCCCGAAGCGCTGCGCTGTCGACGAACGAGTCTGCGTCGAGGCAGCCGATGAGGTCGGAATGGGCGTTTTCGATCGCGAGGTTCATGGCGGTGTGCTTGCCGCCGTTCTCCTTGTCGATGACTCTGATGCAGGGCTCGGAGAGGAACTCTCTGGCGACGGTGAGCGTGTTGTCGGTCGATCCGTCATTCACGATGACAATCGAGAGCTTTTCACGGGGGTAGTCGAGGGAAAGCAGCGACCGGACGGTTCCTGAGAGGGTGTTTTCCTCGTTCCAGGCGGGGACGATGATGGTCGCAGTTGGGAGCTTGGCGTCGTCGAGCGGGTTTCGGGGGACCTTTTCGGGCTCCGAGGTTCGAAAGGCTTTGCGATCTTGAATGAAGGTGAAAAGCAAAAAGACCTCAAAATAAAGGGTAAAAAAGAGGACCACAAAGGTCAAAGTCGTGCTGATCTCGTGCATACACCTTTCGCCCGCTCCCAAGACGTATTTGCACCTGGGGCGTTTGCGGCATGATGATACATCATATTCAAGGGGCTCGCAAGGGTGAAATGTTCAAAATACCCTTGAAATTCAACGTTTTGGAGCTTTGCCGTGAGGGAGCTTTTGACCCCTCGCGTGTATTTCTTGCGGCACCTCCCTGGTCGTCCTCGAGAACCTTTCCTGCCGAAAGGCTTCCAGGGGTGTGGGATGGAAACTTTGTGAAGTAAGAAAACCCGAGAAAACGGCGTGAAATCACGCTATCCACACCTGTGGATAGGCTTCATTGCCCCCCGGGGGGAGCTCCGTACAATACCCAGGTACCGGTCGGGTAACCAAATTGTGGTTGACCAAATGCCAGATTTATGGTATCGTAAAACCTCCGAGGAACCCCTCGATTAGACCGGCTAAACTCCTTCGAATCTATGACACTGAACAAAGACGGAGACGTCCTTGAACAGAAGGGTGCGTGGAGCACCCTCTCAACACGGAATATGACCACTTTCGCCCGGGCGGCGTTCGGTGTGGCTTTCGGAGCACTCATTGCTGGAAGTGTCCCGGTTGTGGCATCGGCCTACTCTATTGCGACCTTCAAGCAGAAGGCGCCTGAATTCATCGAAGAGATCGACGCGGAATACGGCGAGATGGTCAACATTGCTTCGCTTCTGCACGACTACGACGAGAGCATCATTCTTGCGGTGATCGTCGTCGAATCAGAGGGCAATAAGGACGCAGTATCGCACAAGGGCGCCCAAGGGCTTATGCAGCTCATGCCTGCGACCGCGAAGTCGCTCGGCGTGAAGGACCCCAAAGAGCCGTTCCAGAATATTCTCGCCGGAACGAAATACCTCAAGGAGTTGGAGCGCCGCTGGGGCTTCACCACCGAGGAAGCGCTCGTTGCCTACAATATGGGCCCCTCGGCTGCACGCCGCTGGCTCACGCGCAATGATCCTGATTCGTACATCTATGTTCAAAAAGTGATGTATGCCTACCGCGTGATTGAAGAGAAGCGTGCGATCGAGGAAGCGGGTACGCTCGCTCTTGAGGAAGATGACACAAAGGAGACCTCTGCGCCGCGTTTCGTGTTGACTCGCCCGCGCTCAGTCTCGCTCGCGGCATTCCCGCTCTCGCTCGCATCAGGACGGAGAGGGGAGCTCGAGACGGAGTAGAGGTTCAGACCTTGCTCGCCTCGAATTTCATCCCTTCGCAGAAGCTTTCTTTTCAAGCTCTGCCGAGAATTTGTTTTCGAAAGATCACGCTTTGGGCGTGGTCTTTTTGGTCTCCTGAGAATGGTATACTGGTCGCATGATCGACATCGATCTTGTTTCAGCGTTTGTGGCGGGGCTGCTGACCTTTTTTGCGCCGTGCACGTATCCGCTTATTCCTGGCTATCTGGGATTCATCGGAGGGGAGTCGGTGCTCGGGAATACAAAAAAGGAAGGACTTCGGAAACGCATGATGCTCAATGCGTCGATTTTTCTTGCGAGCTTCAGCTTGATCTTCATTCTGCTCGGCGCAGTCTCTGGCGCGATCGGCGGGACGCTTTTCCTCTACAAAGATGTTCTTGCGCGCGTGGGGGGCGGCCTGATCGTGATCTTCGGCCTCTCGCTCCTCGGGGCGGTCCCATGGCTCAAATTCCCTTCGTGGACCGTGCGTCTGCCCGCTTGGGCTCGCCCGGGAACGCTTTCGGGGTCGGCGCTGCTCGGACTTATCCTCGCGAGCGCGTGGACGCCGTGCCTCGGTCCGGTCATCGGAAGCATCTTCATTCTTGCCGGGGCGAGCGGAACGGTCTTCTCCGGCATCGTCCTCTTTGGACTCTACGCGCTCGGATTTTCGCTGCCGTTTCTTTTGCTCGCATATTTCTTCGGCTCCGCGATGCATACGACACAAGCGCTCTCCCGCTATGTGCCGATTTTCGCATTCGCAAGCGGCGCGCTTCTGGTGATCACGGGGATTCTGCTCGCGCTCGGAAAATTCGGCGCACTTACGAGTTTCGTTGCATCGCTTGTCGAGGGCGGCGCATGGATGGATATGATCATGAATAGACTATGACCACTCACTTACGCAAAACTTTTGTTCGCTTGTGCGCCGCTTCGACGCTCACACTCTTTGTCGCGTGTCCATTCTTCGCGTTCGCGGCGACCGAACCGGCGGGGTTTGCTCGCGAAGGGGTGTGGTTTTCTCGCGATCCGTTCTTTGCGGGAGAAACGATCACGATTTACACGATGCTCTATAATTCCGGACCCGATCGGCTGACGGGCGTCGTGGATTTTCGCGACGGGACAAAGACGCTCGGCACGAAGCCGGTAAGCGTGGCGCCGAATGGATCATCGGAGATCGTGTCGCTGCCTTGGGAGGTAACGGCGGGAACTCACCAGGTCGAAGCGCGATTCCGCGAAGCATACGTGACCAACGAGAGCGGCTTGCTCGCCACAGCGACGCCGAAATATGCGTCTTCCGGATCGGTTGCGAGGACGGCAGAGCTTGATAGCGATGGCGATCGGATCGGCAACCCGAGCGACCCTGACGATGACAACGACGGACTCTCGGACGCTGCCGAGGCGGCGAAGAAGACGGACCCCAAAAATCCGGATACCGACGGCGATGGGCTCACCGATGCTGCCGACCCGCAGCCGCTCGTTCCCGCGGCCAAGAGCGCGACATCGACGCGCGGTGTGACAAAGGTGGAGGAAGGAGTGAAGGAGCTTGCGACCGACGCGGCGGGGCTGATCCCTGACGATATGAAAGAAAGGAGCGTTCCGGTGCTCGGGGCGATTGGGGATATTCGCGAGGATGAGCTTGCGCGGACAGCAGGGCGGGTCCAGGCAGCGCGAACGAAGCTTCTGATCTCGCCCGCGGCAAGCGGAACAATGGCATTTGCAACGGCGACCGATTGGGAAGTCGTGCGAGGGAGCTTGAAGGACACCACGGCGCTCCGATCGCCATTCGCCTATGTATGGTTTGTCTTTTTGCTGTGCTACCAATGGGTGATCGCGCATCCGATCGTACTCGGTATCATCGCCTTCTTTTTCGTTGTACAATTGATCCGAGCAATCATCCGCCTCTTCGTGTAGGCGATCGCGTTTGTCGGTTCGAGGCTGGAGTAAACGCTCATATCTATGGATCAATCCGAACAGCGCAATAGCACCTGGATCATTATCGTTCTCGGTATCGTCGTTCTCGGCGTGATCGGCATCGTGGTCTGGCAGAAGTATTCCGCGCCAGATGAAGATGCGAGCTTTACGCGGACCGACGAGAGCATGGCCACTGGCACCTGGACGACCACGCCAGCGACGCCTCCGGCGATGCCCGCAAAGCCGAAGATGGTTATCACTGCCAAGCATGCGTATCGCAACGGTGAGCACATCATCGTGGGATCGATTCCGCTGCCGACATCCTGTCATCTCCTGACGCAGACCACGAGCACCTCGACCGATAAGAAAAAGGCGTTCATTGAGTTTGTCTCGACTGCGGCAAAGGATGCCGACAAGTGTGCACAGACGCCGCCGCCTGCCAGATTCAAAGTGACGGTCAAAGCCGACAAGACTGCCGCGTTTTCGGCGACATTCAATGGCGAGGAGGCTGTTTTGAACCTGATCGAAGCCGGTCCGAACGAAAATCTCGACAACTTCGAGCTCTATATCAAGGGATAGCCCCTGTTTCGGTTCGAAAAACACCCCGAGCGGGGTGTTTTTCATAGTCTGTTCACTTCTCGACCTACTTACCAAATGGAAAGTATTGTGACAGGAGTTTATCAACAGGACGATGATTTGTGCTTGCACGGCAAGTCCGTGTTATACTATTCCCGAGACGAGACGAGCAGGAGATTCGCGGCGTCTTTTCAAGCACATGCACCAAATCAAAGTGCTCATGTTCGGTTGGGAGTTTCCTCCGCACAATTCGGGGGGCTTAGGAACCGCGTGTTACGGACTGACAAAAAGCCTTGTCCGCGCAAATGTTCAGGTGACGTTCGTTCTTCCGAAGCAGCTTACCGGCTACGACCACGATTTCTTGAAACTCGTGTTTGCGAATATTCGCAATGTGAAATTTCGCGGCGAGCGCACACTCCTGCGCCCGTATGTAACGTCGACCGAATACGACGAATGGCTCCGCACTGCGCCCGATGATGCGAACTACGGACTGAATCTTTTTGAAGAAGTGTATCGCTATGGGCTTCATGCGCGGCAGATCGCCCTTGAAGAAGATTTCGATATCATCCATGCGCATGACTGGCTCGCGTTCCGCGCGGGCATCGAAGCGAAAAAGGTTTCCGGGAAGCCGCTCGTGGTTCATGTCCACGCGACGGAGTTTGATCGTACGGCAGGGCATCCCAATCAGCATATTTACGACGAGGAGCGCAAAGGCATGCATGCTGCGGACTGCATCGTCGCGGTGTCGCACCACACAAAGCACACGATCGTTGAGCACTACGGGATCGACGCGAACAAGATCATGGTGGTCCATAATGGCATTGAGGCCGGCGAGCATAAGCGTTATCTGCCCGCATCGCTCGGGCACCTCAAGGCAGAAGGGAAGAAGATCGTGCTTTTTGTCGGTCGTATCACCATCCAGAAGGGTCCGGACTACTTTGTCCGTGTTGCCAAACGCGTGATCGACCACGATCCGAACGTGCTGTTCCTTGTGTCTGGCTCTGGCGACATGGAGCATCAGATGATCCGGCTCGCTGCAGAGATGGGCATTGGTGATCGCGTGGTGTTTGCGGGCTTTGTACGCGGAGAGGAGCTCATGAAGCTCTATCGCGCCGCTGATCTCTACATCATGCCGTCGGTGTCGGAGCCGTTCGGAATCACCGCGCTTGAAGCACTTGCGAACGGAACGCCGATCCTAGTCTCGAAGCAATCGGGTGTTTCCGAAGTGCTGACCCATGCACTCAAATCGGATTTTTGGGATGTCGACGACATGACCGACAAAGTGCTCAACGTGCTCCATTCGAATGGTCTGCAATCAACCCTTGGAGAACTCGGACAGCGCGATGTCGAGCATGTGACCTGGGACAGCGCCGCGGGCAAATGCACCGAGCTCTATCGGAATATCGTGAATAGCAAACAATAGCATCTTCATATGGCCTCAGTCTGTTTTTATTTTCAGGTGCATCAGCCGTTTCGGATCAAAAAGTACCGCATCTTCGACGTGTCGCACGATCACAAATATTTCAACGACAAGAGCGATCGAGACATCAACAACGAAAAGATCCTCCATAAGGTCTCGAACAAATGCTATCTCAAAGCGAATGCGACGATCCTCGATCTCCTGAAACAGCATCCGCAGTTCAAGGTCACCTACTCGATCTCCGGCGTCGCACTCGATCAGTTCGAAGAATTCTATCCGGAGGTGATCGAATCTTTCCGAAAGCTGGTGAAGACGGGTCAGGTGGAGATCCTCGATGAAACCTACTACCACTCGCTCTCTTTTTTGTATTCCAAGGAGGAGTTCGTCGAACAGGTGAAGATGCACCGCGACCGCGTGAAGCAGCTCTTCGGCGTGACGCCGACGTCCTTCCGCAATACCGAGCTCATCTACTCGAACGAGCTCGCGCAGTTTGTGGAGGGGATGGGATACAAGGCGATCTTGGCTGAGGGCGCAGACTACGTGCTCGGCTGGAGAAGCCCCAATTTCCTCTATCGTGCGCCGGGGACCTCGAAGATCAAGACGCTGCTCAAGAATTACCGCCTTTCCGACGATATCGCCTTCCGTTTTTCGTCGCGGGATTGGGCTGAGTGGCCCCTCTCTGCCGAGAAGTTCACGCAATGGGTGAATGCGGTCAATGGCAACGGCAACGTGGTCAATCTCTTCATGGACTACGAAACGTTCGGTGAGCACCAATGGGAAGACACGGGTATTTTCGAATTCCTCCGCTATCTCCCTGGGGAGATCCTGAAGCACCCGGACAACGATTTCGTGACGGTCACAGAGGCCGCGACGCGCTATGAGGCGGTTGGTGATATCGATGTGCCACACTACATGTCGTGGGCGGATATCGAACGCGATCTCTCTGCCTGGCTCTCGAATGCGATGCAGCACGAAGCGATCAATAATCTCTACAAGCTCGAGTCGGCGATCAAGTCGAGCGGAGATCATGTGATCATCGAAGACTGGCGCAAGCTGACCACGAGCGACCACTTCTACTACATGTGCACCAAGTGGTTTGCGGACGGCGATGTGCACAAGTATTTCAATCCCTACGACACGCCCTACGAAGCGTTCATTGCGTACAACAACGTGCTCCACGACCTCCGCTGGCGCCTCGACCAGAAGCAAAAGCGTGTGGCTGCGAAGAAATCCGCACCGAAAAAGCCAGCAGCAGCAAAGACCGTGCGCAAGCCTGCAGCCAAGAAAGTTGTCGCAAAGAAGCGCGTCGCGGCGAAGAAGTAGCTGCCGCTCAAGCAGGCGATATGAAAAAACTCCCGGAGCATGACTCTGGGAGTTTTTGTGCACGAAGGCACTCAAAGAAGGTAGATCATCGCGAGGAGGCCAGCCGTCGTCATCGTGATCGTGTAGGGCAGGGCAAGCCAGCACATGCGGGCATACCCGAGCCGGATCGCGGCCGCGAGCGGGGAGGTGAGCAGGAAAAGAAACGCAGCCTGACCGTTCGGCGTTGCGATCGAGGGGATATTGGTCCCCATGTTAATCGCAATGGCGAGCTTTTCGTACTGCGCGGAATCGATCCCGCCGGCGTCGAAGATGCGCTTGGTCTCTGTGATGTACGTCAGTGCAACGAAAACGTTGTCGCTGACGCAGGAGAGGATCGCATTCGCGAGATACATGAAGGCGAGCTGCTCAGAGCCGCCGAGCGCAAGGACGCTCGTGATGAGCGGCGTGAACAGATGCTGCTCATGGATGATTGCGACAAGCACGAAGAAGACGACAAGAACCCCGGTGAACGGCATCGACGCCTCGAACGACTTTCCGATCTGATGCTCTTCGGTCACTCCGTTCAGCGATGTGACGAGCACCAGAACGCCAAGACCCACGAGTCCAACCTCTGCGATATGGAATCCGAGTCCGAGAATGATCAGAATCACGCCGAGAAATTGAACCCAGAGCCGTGCAGTGTCTCGCGAGGATCGGCCTTCGGTTGCTCGACGATCGGCCTCGTGCATGACTTCCCAGACTCGCTCGGGCAGCTTGTAGCCGTATCCGAACGTGCCAGTGATCTCCACAAGGGCTGCTGTCGCAAGGCCAACGAGGAACACCGGAAGCGTGACGGGGATCATGTGGAAAAAGAATTCCCCGAAATCCCATCCCATCACGCTCCCGATGATCAGGTTCTGCGGCTCACCAACGAGCGTCATCGCGCCGCCAAGCGCAGTCCCGACTGCACCATGCATGGCAATGTTCTGGAGGAATCCGCGGAACTCCACAAGATCCTCTCGATGATGCTCCATGATCGCGTCGTCGCTCTTGTGGTCGTGGTCATGATGTTCTCCGGCTCCTGAGGCGAACCGATGGTACACCTCGTAGAAGCCGATCGCGATGGCGATAATGACGGCAATCACAGTGAGCGCATCGAGCCATGCCGAGAGGAATGCACCAGCGAAGCAAAAGAGCAGCGCAAGTGCGACCTTGTTGCGGACATGGACGATCAACTTTCGGAAGGTGAAGAGCAGGATCTCCTTGTTGAAGTAGACCGCCGGCACCATGAAGATGAGGAGCAGGATCACCGGAAGATTCTCGCGAACTTCCCGATAGATCGCCTCTGCTGCATGGGCATGATCGCCCGCCATACCGATCGCAACCGCTTCGAGGACGAGGAGTCCTCCGGGCTGCATCGGGTAGCATCGGAGCGCCATCATGAGCGTAAAGATGAATTCTGCAATGAGCAGCCATCCCGCAATGAATCCTCCGGCCGCAAAGAACACGATCGGATTGACGATAAGACACCCCAGCATAACGAGCTTGTACCACTCCGGTGATTTCCCCAAGAAGTTGTGGCGCATTGACGTTGCCCTCTTTGTTGGTTGTATTTCAATGAGTTTCTTCGGTGCGTCGCACGAAGATCTTGCCGGATCGAATCCTAGTATTTTCCAATATAGCAGTCAATAGCGCGGTATTTCCGAGTCTAAAAAATGAGACATTATATGACTTATCCTGTCCATTCCTCGACAGAATTTCCAATTCATGCTGTTATTCTGACTGGAAATGGCGGTGTGTCCCTCATGCACTGCACCCTGCACGTAGAAAAGGAGGATGACCAATGAAAGGAACATGGTGTGCACATACACCCGAGGAAATAACACGCCTTCGGAGGCAGCTCTATCCGAGCGGATTTACGGTCCGGCCGATCGCTGAACAAGTTCGCGATCTTGCCGCCGTCCTCTCTCTTGAGCCGGACGAGGCGCTTCGCTGTGCGGCGCGCATGAGCGAGGAACTTCCGCATGGAGCCGACGGACTCTTTGCCATGCTGGAACCCGATGCATTCGGCAGCGTCGATGCGACGCTCTCGGTGCTGCTCGCAATGCTCCGTGAACGGCGACCATTCTTTGGATTCGTTGCAAACGAGCTCGGTCCGGTCCAGCTCCGGCAAGATGAGCGTACGATGCGTGCCTTCGGACAGGTCAGCAAGGGGCAAGCAGGGCCGATTGTTGTTGTCCCGGCTCAGCTCGGCATTATGTATGCCGGACGGACAGCAGAGAACGCACTCACGATGCTCGATCCGAACGAATTTGCGCTCGGACCAGCAGAGGTCTGCTCAATGATTCTGACCCATCCCAGCTGGTCTCAGCATATTGAGCGCTTCCAGGTGCTCTGTCCTGGTGCGCGATATATGCGGCGGAGCGCGTTCGATAGTCGAGACGGCGAGTTCGTTCCGCGATTTGGCGACGATGAAGTCGTATATGACGCGGTAACGATGCGCTACGTGCGCCCCTTTGCAGGTATGGCGACCGGCTTCTTGCAGACAGCTGTCGATCTTTCTGGCCCTGGTGTGTGATTCTTTGGGCAACATACATGCTCCGCAACCGCGGAGCACTTTGTTTGATTGACTTCGCGCGACGAGCCTCCTATGATGCGCGTACGAGAGAGCCCAGAGCTTCATGTTCCTTGTGAACCGGAAGCCTGGGCTCGATCTGTTTTTTATCGCTGTTTCAACCCACGGAGGTTCTCATGCTCATCCTTGCCGTTCCCGTCCTCCTCTTCGTAATGGGTGCCCTCCTGGTCCCGACGCTCCTCTTCGCTCTGCCAGTCGTCGATGCACTGCTGACCCTCTGCGAGCTCGCGTACCCGATAGGGTCCTTCTTGCTTCTCGTTGCCGTCTTCCAGGCGGTCAAGTTCCCGAAGGAACGTCGTTTCCTCCCATGGGCGATCGCGGGGGTATCGATCATCGCCATTCATCTTCTTGCGTTCTGCTGAGAAGTACAGCGTGCGTTATTCCGTCGGAGTCATCATTGTGGCTCCGATTTTTCGTCTGTGAGTTACCTGCGGGCGCACAATGCAGGGCGTGATATAATCGCTTCATGCCAAAGTCCCTCTCTTTTGGAAATGGGAACGTGCTTGTCTGCATCGATAAGTATGCGCGGCTTCGGGACCTCTGCTTCCCGTACGTGGGACTGGAAAATCATGTTGGAGGAAAGTATGCGCATCGAGTTGGCGTATGGACAGGGAATCGCTTTTCCTGGCTCGACGACGGCTCATGGGAGATTGTCACGACGCTCGATGATGGAAATCGGGGAGTCACAACGGCGGTCTCGAAGCATTTTGGAATCACCGTTACGATCCACGACGTCCTCTATAACGAAAAGAACATTTTTTTGCGGAAGTTCTCCGTTACGCGTGCAGATGGCAATCCGGGGACCGTCAAACTGTTCTTCAATCAGCAGTTCGAGATCTATCATTCCGAGAAGGGCGATACCGCGTTCTTCGACCCGGCGACGCACACCGTCATCCACTACGAGGGTCGCCGTGCGTTTCTCCTGAACGCGATCGGACCGAACGGACCTTTCGACGACTATACGACCGGTATTTTCCAGATCGAGGGAAAGGAGGGAACATTTCGTGATGCGGAAGACGGCATGCTCGCGAAGAATCCGATCGAACACGGACTTGTCGACTCGACGCTCGGGATCACGCTCGAGGTTCCTGCTGGCGGCAGCGTCTCGTGTCACTACTGGATCGCAATGGGCGAGCTTATCGAGGAGGCGAAGGAGCTCAATACGTATGTCCTCGAGCGCTCTCCGGAATACCTCATGCACTCGACCGCCGATTTTTGGCGCGCGTGGTCGAATCGGCTCAATTTTTCGTACTATGGACTTGGCGAGGGTGTGATCGAACTCTTCAAGCGTTCGCAATTTCTGATGCGCTCGCATGTCGATCATGGCGGCGCGATCATTGCGTCGGGGGATTCGGACATGTTGCAGAGTGGACGCGATACCTATAGCTACATGTGGCCGCGCGATGCTGCGTATGTGACGGTTGCGCTCGATTGGATCGGTGATCGGCATGGCGCGCGCAAATTCTTCGAACTCTGCGCCGACATCATCACCGACGAGGGCTATCTCATGCACAAATACCGCCCGGATCGCTCGCTCGGATCGTCATGGCACGGATGGGTCGTAGATGGCAAACCGGAGCTTCCGATCCAGGAAGATGAGACTGCGCTCGTCCTCTGGG
>DATIBL010000022.1:0-4055 GCA_035457505.1 Minisyncoccota bacterium
CCATAATGGACTCCTGTGGTGGTGAAGGGAACGAGGTCTGCGGGCACTTTACTGACCTCGCTTCGCTTCGTCAATAAACAGAACACCGCTCAAGGTGAGCGGTGTCTGGTTTGCTTCATCCGCAAACACTTTGCACGAAGAATGTCCTACCGGATCTCGTAGACGATCGTGACATTCGACACGATCTTCGACTGCCCGACCGGGAGATCGGCGGATGCGGCAGCCATATCTCCGCCCATGCCGAGTCCGAACGCCTTCTCCGAGCGCGCGTAGTTGTACATCGGCGCGTATCCGCCTTCGTTGAAGGACACGACCCGCACGAGCTTGACGCCGAGGTCCTTCGCAAGCACGTCTGCCTTGGCCTTCGCCTCGGCGATCGCCTTCGCGCGGGCCTTCGCGACGAGCTCATCCTCGTTCTCTACGCGGAACGACAGGTTCGAAAGATTGGTCGCGCCATTCTCTGCGAGGATCGTCACGATCTCACCGGCCCCGTCAATCTTGCGGATCTTCACGTCGACCGACTGGGTGACCTCATAGCCGGTGAGCACCTGCTTCCCCGGAGGCTGCACGCACGGATAAGTGACACACATGATCTGCGACTGGCGCCACTCGTACTTGGGGTAGAAATTGTATCCCGTGGTCTTGATGTCCTTCTCTTCGATACCGGCTTCGTTCAGCGCGGTGTGGACCTTCTTCATCGCTTCGTCGACCTTCTGCTTGGCCTCCGAAATGCTCTTCGCCTCGTTCACGATCGAAAACGAGATCTCCGCAACGTCTGGAGCCTGATACTCCTCGCCTTCGCCGTTGACCGCGACGGTCGCCTGCGGGATCGCACCCGATCCGATATAGCGATATTCCTTGAGCTCCGAGAAGAACATCGCAAGCAAGAGCAATCCTCCTGCGAGGGCCGCGAAGCCGAGTGCTTTCGCCGCGCCGCGATGATGGCCGTACCCGTGGCAGGCCCCCTCTCCTTCCGCACCGTTCTTGTGATCTGTCATATAGTGACAATGTGATAAACGACTAATCCTCCGAAAGTGCCCCGAGTATAGCACGCTGCCTCGGGAAAATCATGAAGTCCAAAAAGGCTTTTGGTTGGTGGGTATTACGCCAAACACGCTGAACTACCGGATGCTTCCCCGAGAAGACCTGCAAAATCGGATAAAGCTCGAGGCGCCGTGAAACCCCTAAAATCAGAGGAAGTTCAAGGCGAGAGAGTCGGTTGTTCGCTGGAGCCATATGTCGCATACCAAAGAGCAACTCAAATTTTGCTTACGGGGAACGCTCTGGTGTCGATGAGATTCGAGGCATGGGGTGATCGTCCGAAGGAGCCATATGCTCCATATGGTGACGAGGCGATGGGGCCCCATAACGAAGGAGCTCGCGGCACCAGAGCGTTCCCCTATTTGACGGTGACGCTTTTGGCTAAATTCCTCGGCCTATCCGGATCATTCCCCCGCGCGACCGCGAGGTGATACGCCAAAAGTTGAATCGGGATGACCGATGCGATCGGGGTAGCGAGTCCGAGCGACGGAATCGGGATCCATTCATCGAAGAGCTTGGACGAATCCGGCGCGATGCCGATCACATAGGCTCCGCGGGCACGGAGCTCCGCCGCGTTGGACTCCATGTCTGCGCGCGTTTCGTCGTTCGGCACAAATGCGACAACCGGAGTTCCGCGCCGCACGAGCGCGATCGGTCCATGCTTGAGCTCGCCGCCCGCAAACCCCTGAGCGTGAATATATGACACTTCTTGGATCTTGATCGCGGCCTCCTCGGCGATCGGCGCATGGAGTCCCCGTCCGATCACATACATGTCGTTCTCGTGCGCGATATGCTTCGCGATCTGCGCGACCTCATGGGAGAGATCATTCGCAAGCCAGGTGCGGATCTCCTTCACAGCGCCGCGCAAAAGATGCTTTCCGTCGGCGAGCTTCCCGCCGAGCGCATGCGCGATCAACAAGAGAATAGCCATCTGCGCCGTCGCCGCCTTGGTCGACGCGACAGCGATCTCGGGGCCCGCGTTCAGAAAGAGCGAACGATCCGCTGCGCGATCCATCGACGATCCGACCACGTTCAAGAGCGCTGCGACCTTCGTCCCGCGCTTCTTCGCGACCCGAAGCGTCTCGAGCACGTCGGCTGTTTCTCCCGACTGCGACACCGCGAAGAGCAGCGTCTTTTTGTCGAGATGGGACTCATACGGCCGGAACTCGCTCCCGACAAATGAATGCGCGAGCGTGCGCCCGACCAGCGACGCATACAGCTCGCCCATCTTGGCCATCTTTGCCGCCGTTCCGCACCCGATGAAGAATGTGCGATTCGCGCGGATCAGCTTCGCGACCTCCTCGATCGCGCTGTCTTCCTGGCGAATCGCCCGATCGAGCGACGCACCCTGCTCCAATATCTCCTTCAGCATGAAATGCGGATAGCCTTCTTTTGTCGCCTCTTCTTTGGCCCAGGTGACCTCGACCAGCTCCGAATCGATCTTCTTTCCCGTGTCGAGATCGCGCACGATGCATTCGCCGAGTCCGGCGCGGACATACTGCCGATCGTCGAGAAAATTGACCATCCGCGTGTGATCGAGAAACGCCGGAACGTCGGACGCGAGGAAATATCCGCCGGCGCCCTTGCCGAGCACCAAGGGCGATCCATCCCGCACGGCGAGAATCGTCCGCTCTCCCTGGCGCATCGCGACGAACGCATAGCGCCCTTCGAGCATGCGCGCCGTCTCCACAAACGCGTCTTCGAAGGAAAGTCCTGCTGTGCGCATGAAATGATCGATCAGATGCGGAATAACCTCGGTGTCGGTCTCCGAGGTGAAGAGCTCGTCGAAACCGAGCGAAGACTCATGGACGAGGAATTGCTTCAGCGCGGCATGGTTCTCGATGATGCCGTTGTGCACGACGGCGATCGTGCCGTCTCGATTGAAATGCGGATGCGCATTCTCCTCGGACACGCTTCCATGCGTCGCCCATCGGGAATGTCCGATCGCGGCCGTCCCCTCGACGCCACGGAACATGCGCGGATCAACATCGGAAATCTTTCCGACGGACTTTTTTACAAACATACCGTCCACGGTATCTGCGGCGATCCCCCAGGAATCGTATCCGCGGTACTCAAGCTCGCACAGACCGCGATGGGTCATCATTGCAACCTCTGTTTTTGCTCCCACATACGCAAATATTCCACACATAGTTAATTGCTCGGCATCTTCAGACAGCGCCTTCCGTCGTTGCGGGGCCCCATCGCCTCCTCGACATATGCTGCATATGCCTCCTTCGGCGATACCCCCGCGCCTCGGGATGCATCCGCCTGAAGACGCCTCGATCATCCATATTATAATGAACAAGACTTCTCCCTGCGACGTTGCAAAAAGCCGGAGAATGTCCCCGGCTATGTCTGAATGCCATTTATTTGCAGCCGCATCCGCCGCCGCAGCCCCCACCCTTGGGCTTTTCCTTCGGCGCTTCGGGCGCTCCGCCGCAACACGGCTCTTTCCCGTCATCGGAATAGCAGCCCGAAGATGAGCAGCAGCCACCGCTCCCGGCGTCGGAAGATTTGGGCTTCTCGACCGGAGCCGTGTTCTCATTCTTGGAATCTTTTGTCTTTTTGGCCATGATGGCCTCCTTTCCACATCCGCATTCAGGATGCGCGACGACTCCGTTCGCGTCAAGCGCGCTTTGCGAGAGCGCGCAATGCAAGACGTGTAAATTTTTTCCCGCGATCGAACTCATGGAGAAATTTCTCGAACGACGCCGCGCCGGGGGTGAACACGATGGTCGTTTTTTCCGCACTGGCTCGGGCAACAGTAAAGGCTGCGTCCACGCATTCCGAGAGTGTTGTATACGCAGCTGGGGGATGCACGGAGGCCTCACCGAGTGCAGTGCGGAGTTTCGCAGTGGCGGAGCCATCGAGCAAAATGAGGTTGGACATCGGGATACGCTTCGCGATCGTCCGTGCGAGCGCGGCAAATTCGAGCGCCTTGTCGGTCCCTCCGGCGATCAGCACGACGCGGCCATGTGCGCGAAACCGCTCAATCGCCGCGATCGTGCCATCCG
>DATIBL010000023.1:0-2144 GCA_035457505.1 Minisyncoccota bacterium
CCCGGGATCTCTCGCGATCGTCGGAGGTCGCGTTCGATAAGCGCGCGAACGAAGCGTTTCTTGCTGCCGCGCGCGCGAAGATCCGGGAAACACGGACCGCATTCTCTGCGGTCGCGCTTGAGGTGCGCAAGGGAAGTCGTGCAACGCAGGCGGTGGAGGAACTGCTCGACAACCTTTTTGTCATCGACGGAGGGATCACAGAACTCCTTGAGCGTTGGCGAAGATCGGATGCGTTACGGGTCCCGCTTGCTCGCGATGACGAGGGACGAATGTTTCCTCGAGCGTATCTTATTGCGAAGGCGTTTATCCGGGAAACACATTGCCGCATTGATCGCCCATCGCTCGAACTGTTTCTCTCCACTTATCAGCGTCTCTCACCGCTTTCGGTCCGTGAGCTCGATGCGTTTCCTGATGTGCTTCGCTATGCGCTGATCGAGGAGATCTCGCTTGTAGTCGACGCGACGCGACGGATGTTCCGCGAGGTTGCACTGGCAGAAGAGTGGTTCCATCGGATCGGCAAGGCCTCGCGGAAGAACGACCCCGCGACCCTTTCTCTTCAGACCGCTGCACTTGCCGCACACTTCCAGGTTATCCCAGCGCATTTTGGTTTTCATCTTTTGCAGCGCATCACACAGTCGGGTAAGGAGCGGAATTATCGAGTGATCACGAAGTGGCTCAAGATGACCCTTGCAAGGCAGGGTGTCGGATCAGCGCGCCTTCCGGATGCGATCGCTAAAGCGCAGCGCGATCATATGGAGACGGTGCGCAATGCTGTGGCAAGCGTGCGATGGCTTGGACAGATTCGTTGGGAGCGCATGTCGAGCGGCCTTAACGCTGTGGATGCGGTGCTCGCAAAAGATCCTGTTGCGGCATACGAGCAGCTTGATGATTTTACGCGTGGAACCTATCGCCGTGCGGTGATCCGTATCGCGGAGCGTCTCGGTGTGCACGATGTTGAAATCGCGAAAGAAGTGCTGCGTCTTGCGCGTGCGCATGCGCCGCGAGAGACGGATCGGGTCGCGTCGCACGTGGGATATTTTCTCGTCGATGAGGGTGTTGAGGTCCTGGAGCGCTCCGTAGGGTATCGCGCTCGCCCGACTGAACATGCGCGACGTTGGCTCCTTGCTCATGCGACCGCAGCGTATCTTGGGTTTATCGGGGTCGCGAGTCTTCTTGCTGTGTTCGGCGCTGTGCGATTCCACGGTGCGATCCCGGCTGACTCTGTTTGGATGGGGATCTTCTCTCTTTCGCTCTTGGTGCTTGTTTCGGAGTTCGCGACAATGATTGCACATGTGCTGTTTACGCGTTTTGTCCCGCCGCGTGCAATCCCGAGCCTCGACCTCTCTCGCGGGATCGGCCCGGATCGACGGACGGTGGTTGCTGTTCCGGCCATGTTCAAGAACGCCGACGGGAATGAGCGTCTCGTCCGCCGGTTGGAGACGAACTTTCTTGCAAATCGCGATCCTGATATTCGGTATGTGCTTTTGCTCGATCTTCCTGATGCAAAAAGTGGAACACTCCCGTCGGACTCCGAGATGATCGCCGACATGATGCGTCGGGTTGATGAATTGAATCGGACCTATGCTGCGCCCTCGCCGATCTTTCTGTGCTTTTTCCGCACTCGGGCGTGGAACGACGCCGAGGGGGTGTTCATGGGATGGGAACGCAAGCGCGGCAAGCTTCGGGAATTCAATCGGTTGCTCCGGGGCGCGCGCACGAGTTTTACGATCGATCCGACGGAGGCCGTGGCGCTTCTTGGCTCCGTGCGGTACGTGATCACACTCGATGAGGATACCGAGTTGCTTCGAGACAGTGCACACAAGCTGATTGGCACAATCGACCACCCACTCAATCGGCCTGTGATCGATCCCGCGACGCAGATTGTGCGGCGTGGATACGGAATCGTTGAACCGCGCTCTGCGCTTCGGTTCTCCGATCGCGGCGCGACGCTTTTCGCAAGGCTCTATGGTGCGTATCCGGGCGTCGAGGCATATTCATCGCTCACCTCTGATCTCCATCTCGATCTTTTTGGCGACGGTCTCTTTCATGGGAAGGGGATCTACGATGTTGATGCTGTGGAGGCAACGATGGAAGGTCGTATTCCCGATGGGCTTGTTTTGAGTCACGATCTGCTTGAGGGGCTT
>DATIBL010000024.1:0-3083 GCA_035457505.1 Minisyncoccota bacterium
CCCTGTGCTTCTTGGAATATAGCGCGAGAAGGCCAATGATCCAGAGAACGCCCTTCGGGGCGTTTTTTGCAGCATAAAATGCAGTATAATTGCAGCATGCTTCATCGCACCAAAAATCCCGCGCGCCATGCCTTCATCGTGCTTTCGACACTGATGTTCTTTTTCTCAGCGCAAGTCTCCCTGACGATCTACATTGATTCCTCGTTTCTGAAATCCGCGGTTGCCGAAACGCCATCGCTCGCCAAAACAGTCCTTTGGTCCAATCCGGAGAACATGGTGGGTGTGCTCTACACATTTGCCGCCCTGGTCACGTTCCTGCTTCTGCTCTGGGCGCCCAAGATCCTTGCCCGCTGCGGCAATTACCGCGCGACGCTCACCATTCTTGTTGCGCACATTCTTCTCTTGCTCGGGCTCGCGATCTTTGAAACGGCCTGGTTGATCATTCCCATGTTCATCGTAGAGATCGCACTCATTTCGACGCTGTATTTCAATTTTGATATCTTTCTGGAGCGTTATTCGAAGGACCAAAATACGGGACTCGTCCGCGGACTTTTTCTCGCGATCGGCTCGCTTGCGTGGATGATCCCGCCGACATTCGCCGGAAAGATCGTTGAGACGAGCGGATACGCGAAGGTCTATTTTACCGGTGCGCTCCTCGTGATGCCGATGGTTTTCCTGCTCGTGCGCTATCTTCACGATTTTAAGGATATGTCCTACGACACGGGAAATATCGCGATCTCGCAGAAGGAAGTCCATGAGAACCCCAACATCTGGAGCATTCTTGCGACCAATTTCTTTCTCCATTTCTTTTACGCATGGATGGTTATTTACGCGCCGATCTATCTCCATGAGCATCTCGGATTTTCCTGGCCCGACATCGGCCTTCTCCTCACAATCGCGCTTTCCGCGTTCGTGATCTTTCCGACCATCACCGGATGGATCGCAGATCGATGGCTTGGCGAGAAGGAACTCCTGGCAGCGGGCTTCCTCATGATGGCTGCAACAAGCGCAATCCTCCCCTTTCTTCCGGATGCAGCATCGGGATTCTGGATCTGGGCGCTTGTTCTTTTCCTCGGCCGCACCGGAGCTGCAACAGTGGAATCCATGAACGAGGCATATTTCTTTAAACAGGTGGACGGACGCAATGCAACGCTGATCGGATACTTTCGCCGCTCGCGACCGACGGCACTGATCGCCGCTCCACTCATTGCCTCCGCACTTCTGACATTCGATATCGTTACCATTCGCGAACTCTTCTTTGTTCTCGCCATTCTCATGTGCTATGCACTGCGCTACGCGTTCGCGATCAAAGACACGAGATAGCGCAAGCAAAAACCGGCCCAGATAGGCCGGTCTTGTTTATGATGCAGGAGGATCCGGTTCGCGGAGCGGACGCCCTGCGAGCATCGAGAGCCTCCGTTCGAGATAACTCCAAAGATCACTCGCGGTCCGGGATTCGTCCGCGATCAGAATCTTGAGTTCTTCGACAAGATTGTCGTAGTGCGGAAGAATGCGATCGCGATCCGACAAGAAGATCGGATGGATATTCAGAAGCGTCTTTGCCATCTCTGTATACGGGCAACAGTTCGTATCATCTGCACGTTTGCCGCGGAACCGCGGCAAGAGCGTCTCAGCAAACACCTTCGCCGGAAGCGGAGCCTCTCGGATCAGCCGCTCGAGCACGCCCCACGCAGCCTCTCGGACAGGACGAATGCGCAGATAAAAGACCGCATTCGTGAGCATCGTGAGAAAGCCGGATACGAGGACAATCCCGACCACAAGCGCGAGATTCGGCGTGAGCGTCACATCCGCCATCTGCCAATCAGCGAACCAGGCGATTGGGTTCCATGACCACCCGAGAAACACGCGATTCGCGTCGATCCGGCCGAGGAAGTGGAGCAGCAAGAGGAGTGCGACTGCATATTCCGTGAGGATCACGAGCGTCTTCATCGCCCCGCGCCGGCGCACCGCGAGCCGGAGCAGAATGCGCATCCAGAACGGATCGTCGTCATCGCGCGGTGGACGGTGTGCGATCCCGGCCCGTGCCACATGAAGCTGCAGCAAGCGCAATACGAACTTGTCGATGTTCGTATCCGCGAAGAGCGCCGCCGCAACCCAGAGATACACATCCGGCACACCCTCATGGAACCAGAGCGCGTCGAAGAAGATATAGAGGAGCGTCATGATCGGGACCCAGAATGCGGGCACCCGCGAAAAGACGTACTTCGTTTTGATGAAGAATTTCAGGCGCGCAGTATTGCGCTCAATGAAATCGTCCGGCTCGTGCGCGCGGACCAGCTTGGTGGGATCCATGGCACATCTCCTTTCAGATCATGGAAAGAACCTTCCTCCTTGTCCTACCCTCTCCCACGCCCTTTGTCTACGGGATCTTCGGTATGAAAAACCCGCCCGAGATGGGCGGGGTAGCGTCAGGAACGCCGCTTAGAAAGAACGAAGTTGGCACGAGTGAGCAGGAAATTCATCTCTCGCGAAGCGGCATCAGGATTTTTGGATGCCGGATAGATGCCGGAGACGATTTGCTTCGAGACAAAGTTTGCCAGGGCAAACATCCCCTTGATCCCAGCCCCCGAACGCGACCGGAGTCCTCCGAAATCTTCCGTCTCCACAAACGCGCCGGTGCATTTGCGGTTCGGATACAGATTTCCGCACGGCATGACCTGGAGCAGATGCTCGGTGACATCAGGATTCTCCGCAAAGAATCCGCCGGTGAGCGCGAATTCCGAATACTCGACGAGTCGATCGATGTCATCGAGCGAGCGGACGGGAACAATTGTGGATACCGGCCCGAAGAGCTCGGTATTCATGATCGTATACGCTTGCCGGTTCGCACTGGGCGTTCGCGCCTCTGCGGCAAACGGATTCGCGAAGAGCACGCGGGGAGCAAAATCGTAGGCATGCGTCCGCATCGTGATCGGCTTCACATGTTCTGAGACGATGCAGTCGCTTCGCAGCATACTGATCTGATCGTGGAGCTTCTGGACCGCAGCAGAGGAAATCACGGCGCCGAGATGCGCAGGGCGGATGAGATCAAGAACGTCGCCATACACGATGTCTTCGTCGAG
>DATIBL010000025.1:0-6834 GCA_035457505.1 Minisyncoccota bacterium
CCCTCTTACAGAGGCTGTACACCTTTTGTGTCTCGCATCGTCCGCGGACGGACTCGCTCCGACATCAAAAGGTCTTGCGCTCGGGCTCCCATCGGAATGGGTTCCCTAACGCCCGAGCTCACTCTACCACTGAGCTACACCGGAATATATGCACTTCACTTCCGTGTTCTCATTGAGTATCGCGAATCTCGAACCCCCGCAGTGCGCTACGCGCACCCTCTTACAGAGGCTGTACACCTTTTGGATTTTTCAGAAAAAATCTCAAAAGGTCTTGCGCTCGGGCTCCCATCGGAATGGGTTCCCTAACGCCCGAGCTCACTCTACCGCTGAGTTACACCGGAATAGTTAAAAACTCGAAAGAACAAGTACCGCACGATTGTAGCAAAATACATAAAAAAGGCAAAAATTGCACTCCCCTACGCACCGGGATATTCCGGTTGCCCGTTTTGCGCCGAGTGCTACCATAGCGGGCATGCCACACGGAAACGAAGACCCGAATTTCGACAAGGAGAAATTTGATCGCGACTTAAAGATCGCCAAGGACCAGGTTCAGAGAATGATCGCGGAAATGACATTTAATGCGGACATCATCGCGACCATAAAAACCGGCGGTGGACTGCCGCCCCCGCAAGGCGAATTCGGGAAGCCCGTCTCCGAGGAATTTCTCGGCCACATCGAAACGATCGATACGATCGTAAAAGGCGCCGTGCGGCCCGAGGACTTTGATGAAGCCGATCAGTACCTTGACGTCTTAAGCGCGATCAGTGACATTCCACAAACAAAGCAGCTTCGCGCGGCGGTAGCCGCATGCCGCGCTGCAATGGAGAAAGAACAGTCGGAGAACGCACCACACGCATAGGGAGTCGGTAAAAAGTTGACAGAATATAGGTTATTTGTTAGTATTTTACCGAAGTCATCACTTCGTTCCTTCCACAACCAGCAAGGAGTTTGTTATGTCGAAATCGTTGCGTGCCGTGATCGTTCCGCTCACGCTTGCTTTCGCAGGTATTTTTGGTCCTTTTTTCTCGGCATCGGCCGCGGAAAATAGAACCAAGGACATCTCGGGAGATCGTTCTCCTGGATCACAACGTTCCCATCTACCGAAGACCGTCGGGGTACATCCCCCGGACGCCGTGTCTCAGCGTCTTCGCGCCCTTCTTCCGCATCTCTGTGAGGGCTATTCGCGTTTGTATCAGCGCGGCGTCGCATCATGGTATGGCCCCGGCTTCCAGGGGCGGAAAATGGCGAACGGCCGAACATACGATATGCATGCGTACACAGTGGCGCACAAAACGCTTCCGCTCGGCACGCCAGTCTGCGTCGTAAACAAGAAGAACGGCGCGATCGTGCATGCGGTCGTCACTGATCGCGGACCATATATCGGAAATCGGGTGATCGACCTGTCGAAGCGCGTGGCACACGAACTTGGCGTCCTCCATCAAGGACTCGCCGAAGTGCACATCCTCGTTCCGGCATACAACTCTTAGCTGGACTAGCCAAGCGGCGCTCAATGAGCGCCGCTTTTTTGCCCGCAAAAAGACGTGCTATGCTTGAACGAGAACGATTCGAGTAGGGAGAGCGGCATGGTCTGGAGATATGGCAGCGGTCACACGGAAACCGGAACCGTGATCGAGTGGTCCCCAGGGCCAAAAGGTCCGTCGAGCGGGGTAATCTCTGGCGATGACGGCGAGATCTATGCGGCATCGGAAGACCGCCTCCACGACTCGGCAGACCTTCCACAGATGACCAAGGGCGTCCGCGTCGCCTTCGTCCCCGGTCGCCCCGAGGATGGCGAAAAACATATCGCGAAATCGATCGAGATCCTTCCGTAACAAGCCCCGCGCATGCGTGCGGGGCTTTTGCTTTGCAAACGCTTTGCAGAAATACATTTTTCAAACGAGGGCTCGGGCCGTCGCGTCTGATACAATAGAACGATGTCCTGGTTCGTCTACGCAGTCCTCTCGGCATTTTTCGCGTCGCTCTCATCGATCCTCGAGAAGCGCTCGCTCGAACGCGTTCACTCGGTAGATTTTGCCACCGCGATCGCGGTCATCACAGCAGCGATCACGCTTCCGGTCTTTTTCCTTCAGCCGCTCGACGCACTCACCCCTCGTGTCGTCGGACTTACCTACCTCCTCTCGCTCGTTGCGGCACTCGCCTTCGTCGAGGTGACCCGCGGCGTCCGACACATGGAGATCAGCGCCTCTTCCCCGCTTTTTCTCCTCTCCCCGCTCATGACCGCGCTCTTGGCGTACGCAATCTTGGGCGAAGCACTGACAAACCTCCAAGTGGGAGGGATCGCACTCCTCGCGATCGGAACATACATCCTCGAAACAGAGCGCATGGGCGACCTACGCGGATTCATCCGACACATCGCAGGCGACCGCTATACGCGCCTGATCATCCTGGGGATTTTCCTTTATTCCCTCACGGCGATCGCAGACCGCGTCATGCTCTCGGAGTGGGGCGTACCCGCAACGCTTCTTGTCGCCCTCGTCCAGATCTTCATCGCCATGAATTTCCTCCTCCTCGCACTCTGGCAGCGCGGAACGCTCAAGGGTGCAGAGGCGGTACTCCGAAAAGAATGGCGGATTCTTGGCCTCGTCGCAATCTTCACCGTCTGCGCACGCATCGCGAATGCGGAGGCGACGGCGCTCGTCGCGGTCGGCCTCGCGGCGGCAGTGAAGCGCAGCTCGACCCTTTTCACCACAGTAATCGGCGGCGAAATGTTCCGAGATCACGGTCTCCTGCGCAAATCGATCGCGTGCGCCATTATGATCGCCGGAGTCGCGGTCATTGCACTGTAGAGCACATTCGAAAACCCATTCCGCCCCGCAGCCGTGGATAACGCAGAGTGGAGGCGTTGTATAATAACGGCAGTGCCGGATAGTCGGCATGCCCATGCGCCCAGAGCCATTCAATCACATCGGAGAAGCGACGCTGATCGCGAAGATCACCGACGAGAACATCGTCGAACTCGTGCTTGGCGGAGAGGTCACCGCTGAAAGCAGGAGCGCAATTATCGCCTGGGCGGAAAAAGTCAGGGAGGTACTTCACTACATGAAAGCGCAGAGCCCCGATCGCGTCCTGACACTCGTCGATGTGAGCGATCTCAACGGATACGATGCAGAAGCGATCGAGATCTGCCGCGATCTCATGGCAAACAACCGCGGCCTGGCAACCAAGACCGCGATCTACGGCGCGAGCACAATCGTCCGCGTCACTATCGAACTCATGATCGGCATCACGCGCCGATATTCGATGAAGATCTTCGCCGAACGCGAGGAAGCGCATGCCTGGCTTCTCGACGATGCGCAGCGTCCCGAGATCAGCGAGTGACCCGACATGACTCCGGCACTCGCGATCTTCGTGCTCATGCTCGCCGTCCGCATCGGCGCAAAAACACTCGAGCGGCGCGCAGCACATACACTCGTCCTCCATATCCTTGAAAGCGACCATAGCGAAGCGATCGATGTGATCCGCTCGATCGTGCCGCAACCCACTATCGGAAACGCGATTGCCCGCGCGATCATCTTCGAGCGTGCAATCGTACGAGCCGTCTATCTCCTATTCGCCTTCTCGCTTGCATCTGTCGACCCTCGGACGCCGAACGCCGTCCTCCTCTGGGACGCCCGACATCGCCTGCACGCGCTCCGCGAACGCGATATCTACGATCGCACTCGTGCATGGGAAAGAACCTTTCTGCTTGATGTCGGAAGTGCGATCCTCTTGGCAGGAACGATTGGCTTTGCCCTCTTTCGCTTCGGAAAACTTCTTGCGGGGTAGAAAAAACGACGCACGTGATATCGGTGCGCCGTCGATATTTTATTCACAGGATGGAAAACGCTCATAGATCTCCGCGATCGTCCGCGCTTCGTCCGGCGTGAGCACGCGAAGCACATAGCCCCCGCGAACGACGATGCGATCACCAGCCGCGATCGCCGTCTCCTCAACAAGTCCGGTTGCTGCCGAAAGCATCTTGCCCGTGTGATCGCGATAGCGCACCGTAGTTCCGCGATCGCAGACTTCGAGCACCTCGACGGGTCGATCATTGCACATACATTACCCCAGAATGTGTCCGCGATGATTATGTACGGAGCAGGCACAATGCGTCAACGGCCGGACTGGCGCCGCCGTACGGGTATGCTAGAGTTTTGGCAGATCTTGAGGGTTCGTTCATGCACCCCGAATTCTCCGCTGAAGCAGAAGCGCTTGTCGCGCATATGCCGAGCTCTGTCCTATCGACACTTCGAACTACCGGATGGAAACTGCGCCTCAGGAAGGAGCAGCGCCAAGGATGGAGCGGCTCGCTCCCCTTCTATTTCTTTTGGTGTCCGGAATGCGAGCACTTCGCCAAGGACTACCCGCACGGATTCATCGCACGGCAATACCTGACCTGTTCCCACTGCGGCATTCATCACGAGTTCGTTCCCATCTGGGCTGGCATCGCCGAAGCGTGGCGTGACTTCAAAGCCATGCGCCGATCCCACCCAGGGACCGCAAGGCTAGCGAACAAGGAGACCGAAAACCGCTGAATATCTCGGCGGTTTTTTGTTTTCACAAGATCCTCAGGATCACTGTGGTACAATACCCGCCATGGAAGCAGCCGCTCCGATCGTCGCGAATACACCCGAAGCGCTTTCCTCCCCCGAGGTGCGGGTCCGCGCTGTCCTCGAGAAAGTTCGGCCATACATTCAATCTCACGGCGGGGATGTTTGGCTCTCCGGGATCGAGAACGGCATCGTGACGCTCAAGATCGAAGGCACCTGTACGCATTGCCCGCTCGCGGAATTGACGTACAATAGGATCATCAAAACGCTGGTGGGCGAAGAGGTTCCCGAGATCCGCTCCGTCGTCCTCACGTAATTAATCGCATTGACACCCTCGCTATGGCGAATACGCAAGAATACGTGCGCAACAAAGAAGGATCGAAGATCGGAAAGATCGTGGTCGACCGAGATCTCTGTATCGCAGCGGTCTCCTGCATCGCAGTCTCCGAAGCCACCTACAAACTCGACGATGAGAACAAGGTTGTCGTGACCGACGCGAACGCTGCGGACGACGAAACGCTCATCATGTCGGCAGAATCCTGCCCCACGAAGGCCATTCTTCTCTTTGGAACCGACGGGACGCAGGTGTTCCCGAAGTAGTGAATGCTTCCATGGCCGATTATCGCTACCTTATCGTCGGCGGCGGGATCGCCGGCACGACCGCGGCGGAGACGCTCCGCAAAGCTGACCCGGATGCCACGATCGGGATCGTGTCGGACGAGCCCTACCCCTTCTACTCGCGCGTTCTCCTCTCGAAACCGGCGTTTCTCCTTGGGAAGCAGCCGTTCGATTCGGTGTGGATGAAGAAGCCCGAATGGTATGGCGAGAATCGCATCGCATTTCTCGGAAGCAAGACCGCAACAGCCCTTGATGCACACACAAAGATCCTCACCCTCGCGACCGGAGAGACCATCACCTATGAGAAGCTTCTCCTTGCGAGCGGGGTTCACTCGCGCACCTGGGAAATCCCGGGTGCGGAGAAGCCGGGCGTTCACTATTTGCGAACCCTCGACCATGCCAAGGCGATCATCGACGACCTCAAGGCGGGTGAGAAAAAACGCGCCGTCATGATCGGAAGCGCGTGCGTTACCTTTGAAGTTGCGGAGATCCTCCGAACAGTCGGAGTCGAGGTTACCGAAGTGATGCGCGAACACTGGTTCTGGCAGCCGGGCCTCTCTGAGCGGGAATCGAAGATCGTTGAAAAACATTTGATCGATCACGGCGTCACGATCATCCGCGATACGGAAGTTACGGAAGTTCTCGGGGATGGAAAGGTCGAGGGCGTCCTCCTGAAGGACGGGTCGATCATTGCCTGCGACATGGTATTTGCCTTTATCGGCGTCGTCATGCCGACCGGATGGCTTGAGTCTTCGGAAATCGCGCTTGATCGCGGCATTGTCGCGGATGAATATCTCGCGACGAGCCTCCCCGACGTCTGGACCGCAGGCGATGCGGCGCGATACAACGACGTCCTCCTCCATGATCGCGTGATGATGGGCAATTGGATGAATGCCCGCGAGCAAGGCGAGGTGGCAGCCGAGAACATGCTCGGAAAGAAACGCCGATTTGAACTCGTTTCCTTCCACACCAGCCACGGATTCGGCAATATGATCGGCTTTGCGGGAGACGGTCGCGTCGCAGATGATCGAACGTATCTCTATCGCGGCGACGAAGCCTCGGGCGCATTCGGGCGCATCATCGTGCGCGGGAAGGTAATCGTCGGCGCAACGATGGTCAATCGCATTCCAGAACTTGGAACATTCGTGAAACTGATCCAGCATGGTGTCGATATCTCGGCAAAGCATACGGAGCTTCAAGACCCGAATTTTGATCTCAAAACCCTGCTCCCGAGTGCATAGGGTGGCATGCATCGTGAAACAAAAAACGCCCGCCCGGCGTTTTTTGTTTGGACCCCACTGCTTTGACTCGACTTTTGAAGAGAAAACCAATGTGCGTGCCAGAAAACCCTCGTTTGAAGGTCTTCAGAAATGAGTGAAGCTCGAGGCGCGACCAAGAAAATAGGGAGTGTCCTCACGACCATATTTTCTGAAGTACTCATGGTGGTGCGGAGTGATCCACCGAATCGCGCCCGAGGGACGTCATCTGCAGAATACGATCCGCAGGTCTGGACCGAGGAAATGTCGCGGAGATGTATTCCTATACTTCGACTCGACTGGACGAGGGAAGAACAAGGAGCGTACCGGCAGAGGGCGTCCCTATCGTTTGGGTTGCATGGCGTCGAGCTGTGCCTGCAGCTTCGCAATCTGATCTCGCAGCTTTCCGA
>DATIBL010000026.1:0-9693 GCA_035457505.1 Minisyncoccota bacterium
AGCGTTCGAGGAGTCAATCATAACCGAGACACCAGGACCAACCGGGGTCACTGTGGTTCCGGTACCAGTACCGGTTCCTGTGCCCGTGCCAGTCGAGGCGCACATCGCGTTCAGCTTCGCACGAGTCGCGGCACCCACGAGCCCGGTTCCAGCCGTAAGGCCGTTCGGGGTAAGGATGTCGGACGCGTACTTCTCCTGGAACTTGACCACAGCCGCCTTGGTGAGTCCACCGAAGTAGCTGGTCTCGCTGCCAGGGGAGCCTGCGCCGGATGCTGCGATCTGAGTCGCTGCATCCTTATTGAGCACCTTCTGGAGATTCATCACTTCACCATCGGTCATCCCCATCTTGAGCGTCTTCGCAAAGACGTACGCACACGAGGAAGCCGACGAGCTGCCGCCTGCGGTACCGAGCTGCGACTGCAGTGCGGTGACCTGAGCGAGCAGTGCCTGGATCTGCGCGGTCAACTCCTCAACGGTCGCGGCCGATGCAACGGCCGGGCCCATCATGAAGAGACCTGTCGCGAGACCCACGACTCCGGAGATCGCTTTCGCGGTCTTCGAGTTTCGAAAAGTCGTCATAGTCTGCTTGTTAAGTTGTCCGCCATTAGGCGCGGACAAAAGCGTTTACGAATAATGCACTTGAAGATGCGTGCCGCGCATTGCACGAGCTTGCACTCGCACTCTTCGCAACATACATCTCTAACTAATAATCACATTTGAGATCGCACATCTTACATCGCGTGGGCGATGCACATGCACGACCGGATCCGTTCACTCTTTCGCGAGTGCTTTCGCATTCGCGCATTCGTTCCGGGATCCTGATTCACTGAATACGAATAGACCAGAGTATCCGTACTTCCAATCTGGAACGACACATACTGTGCTATTCAGTTTTCAATGAACTACTTTGTGCTTTCCTCCACACTCCGCATCCCTGCGGATATCGATCACTCTGCCGCGCAAACATACAAACACGGCAAAGCGCTCGCGGAAGCACTGCACTCATTATAGTATCCCGCGCAACAGTGCGCCAAATTCCGACAGCGCATTTCGTGTGGATAACATGGTTTCCATGCCTCCATCGGATGCACGTCGAGCGGGGCCAAAACGTGTGCGTGACCCTTTCCGAGTCGTGGGAGCATCATACATGACGAAGGGGTCAGGGTCAACGAAAGCGATGTCCTTTATAAAGGACATAAGTTGGTCAAGATTCTTCCAGGGAATCCACCGAAATGACGAACTTCTTTGTTGCGGGAACCAATCGCCTCGTCACCATATGCAACAGATGACTCCTTCGGACGATCGCCCCGCGTCGCGAATTTCATTCATTCCCGATGGGCTGGCGTAGCTCCTACGATGGCGAGCTTCGGGGTTGCGAGGAGTTCCTCAAATCCAAGGTCCGACCTTTTGAAATTCTTAAGGTCGGACCTTGGATTTTGAATAGGTTCTCTGTCCTTTATAAAGGACATTTCGGTGCTTCTTCTCAACACAAGACCAGACCTTTTAAAAAATTCTTAAGGTCTGGTCTTGTGTTGAGAGAGGAGGTTCAACCTTTTTGAAATTCCCAAGGTTGAACCTTGAACTTGTACGAGGTCCTCTGGCAGCCCTTTTGAATTCCAGAGGACCGCCCGAGGATTCGTGTTTTGAATCACTCTATTATATAGACGCGCCGGGCTTGAGAGAGTAGCGGCTCCATCGACGCTCGCCTTTCTTCTGGAGCGTACCGTCGGCAACCATTGCGAGCAGCTCGCGCTGGACCGTCTTCTCGCTCACGCCTGGAATCCCCTTTTGGATATCTTTGACCGTCAGATCACGCGAGTGGCGCAGGAGTGTGAGGATGATCTTGCGGCGATCATCCTTCCCTGCGCGATCGTGGGTCGCGTCGTGATCGCGATGCGGAGCGTTCACCGACTCCGACTTCTTTGCAGGTGCAGGAGTTTGATGTGCGACCGGAGAGACGCTTGGCCGCGCATCAAAGCGGGCAACCGGAGCTGCGACCTTCTGCTCGATGGGAGCGATCATCTGCGGCACAACTCGCGGCGTCATCGCCGGGGCTGCCGCACGAGGTGACTCCGCTACTCTCGAAATCGGCGTCGGGCTATCGGACATTGTCCGTGATGTATCGGACATCGAACGATCGACGCGCTCTTCCTTTGCGCGGACTTCGATCGGGCGGACCGGGGTACTCTCTTTCGGAGTTATATGCGGCTCGTTGATCGACGCGGTATCCATGCGAGACTCCTCGACATGGGTCTGCTCAGGAAGCGAGATGTTTTCCTTCGGCAGGCGTGCGGTATCGATCGCAAAGAATCGCTCAGTGAGCGCCAGCGTGCGAACTGGGAACGCACGCTCAGATGCAGTGCGTTCAGCCTCGAGCATCTCTCGGAGTGCAACATACTCGCGACGCACGATCGCAGCATTCATTTCGGAGATCAACTTCGCTGCGCGAGCGATGTCGAGCAGACTCCCCACTCGCTCGATCCCCTTTTCGGCCAACCGAAGGATCACAGAACGGTCACTCTCGGAAGATGCACGAGCGTGTCCGATATTGGACAAGACACTGATGCCTTCCTCGCGCAGCTTCCATCGCAGCGCATCTCGCTCCTCCATGATGTCCGAGATGAGATACACCGCTGTTGCAAGCTTCTCTGCCTTTCGCTCCGCAAAGGCCAAAGCATTCACACGGGTTTCCGTGCGCTCAAGATCACTATGATGTCCTTTTGAATTAGCCTCGTTCATGTCCTTTTTGTGGTCCGTACATGTCTTTTATGGTCGAATAATTATACAATATCATTTACAATCGTCAAGCGACTCCATGCTCGCTTCGCCGACCTGTCCAAATGCAGAGAGTACGAATCTGTTGTGTCCTATACTACTCAGGTCTTTCTGATTGTCCAATCAAGGACTTTGACGGACAGGAAACTTTGACCTTGTCGAGTGCACGATATTTGAGATCCGGGCTCAAACATTGTGGGAGCAGAATCTCAGGGCGGCCCAGGAGTACGTCGCATCTCTTCCAAGGTTCAACCTTTTTTAAAATTCTCAAGGTTGAGCCTTGGAATAAACCGGAACACGCATCAAGAGAAAGACATGGTAATATTGGAGCGTTACACTCAATTTCCTATGGCACGAACACTGGCAAGAAAGAAACCGCGACGGGACACCCGTTCACGACAGAGCATCGAAACGCAGAGACCCTCGCGCGCACCGCGACCAGGATTCTGGAAAGGACTTCGCGATGAGACCCGCAACTCGATCATCGGAATTCTCTTCTTTATCATCGGCATTGTCCTTCTCGGTGCCGCGTGGGGACCCGGCGGATTTCTCGGCGAAAAACTCTACCTCGGCGTGCACTTTCTCTTCGGGATCGGATACTATCTCCTCCCCCTCCTCTCGTTCATCCTCGGATGGAATTTCTTCCGCGCAGGCGGACACAACCTTCCGACTCCGTCGCTCGTCGCGTCGCCGTTCTTCGTCACATCATCACTCGGACTTCTTTCGCTCTGGAATCTCTCTCCGGCGCTCACCGGCGGATTTATCGGCACCTATGTCGCGAAGCCGATGGTCATCCTCTTCGCCCCGGTACTCGCGGGAGTGATCTTGCTCGCGGTCTTCGTGATCGCGATCCTCATGCTCTTTGACATGCCGCTTCGACTCGGATTCCTCTTCGGCTTCCTCGAATATCTCAAGCGCGCGAAACATGACGCCGACGAAGAGATCGACGACGCGCAATTTGCGGGTGCGGATGAGGACGACGAAGAGGGCGAGGTCGAAGTGATCGATCTCAAAGCCGAGGCCGACCGCACGCGAGCGATCCAGGAAGAAGAGCAGGCGGAGAAAGAAGCCGAGGGTCCTGCCGAGCCGCGTATCGCGGAGCCGATCACGAATGCCGCGCGCAAGGGTGCTGCCGGGGCAACCTTCCGCTTCAATCAGATCGCGCACCGCGAGTATGTCGCGCCGCCGCTCTCGCTGCTTGCTAATGACAAGGGCAAGCCGGGCTACGGCGACATCAAGGCAAACGCGAACATCATCAAACGCACGCTGGCGAACTTCGGGATCGAAGTCGAGATGGATGAAGTCTCGATCGGACCGTCGATCACCCGCTATGCACTCAAGCCCGCTGAAGGTGTCCGCCTCTCGAAGATCACCGCGCTCCAGCACGACCTCGAACTCGCGCTCGCGGCTGCACCGATCCGCATCGAGGCGCCGATCCCCGGGAAGTCGCTCGTCGGAATCGAAATGCCAAACTCGGTGAAATCGACCGTGGGTCTCGGTACGCTCCTCTCCGACCCGGAGTGGGCAGGCAGTCCGAACCCGCTCTTCGTCCCCCTCGGCAAGGGCATCTCCGGCATCGCGCAGTTCATGAACATCACCAAGATGCCGCACGTGCTCGTCGCGGGTGCGACCGGATCCGGAAAGTCGGTCACGATCCACAACATCATCACCTCGCTTCTCTACCGCAACTCCCCCGAGCAGCTGCGCTTCATCATGATCGACCCGAAGCGCGTCGAGCTCACGCTCTATAACGGCATCCCGCATCTGCTCACCCCGGTCATCACCGAGGCAAAGAAAACGATCCTCACGCTCAAATGGGCGACCAAGGAAATGGATCGCCGATACGACCTGCTCCAGGAGACGAAATCGCGCGACATCCACTCGTACCACCAGAACATCCTCTCTCCTGCGCTCGAGAAGTATGACAAGCAGTATGCAGGACGCGACGACGACGAAGCGCACGCGGCCGAAGATGCGCTGCCGGAGCTCATGCCGTATATCGTCATCATTATCGACGAGTTGGCAGACCTCATGCAGGCATACCCGCGCGAACTCGAAAGCGCGATCGTCCGACTCGCACAGATGTCGCGTGCGGTCGGCATCCATCTCGTCCTCTCGACGCAGCGCCCAAGCGTGAACGTGATCACCGGCCTCATCAAGGCGAATATCCCCGCCCGCATCGCGCTCCAAGTGGCCTCGCAGATCGACTCACGCACGATCCTCGATATGGCAGGAGCAGAGAACCTCCTTGGGGCTGGCGATATGCTCTACCTGTCCGCCGAAATGCCGAAACCGGTGCGCCTCCAGAGCGCGTTCATTTCGGAGAACGAGGTGAAGACGGTCGTGAAATTTCTCAAGGATCACTACGACGGGACGCTTGGCGACGAACTCGTGGTCGGCGGACAGGAAGGATCGGGCCCGAGCAGCATTTTTGGGACCATTGAGGTGGGCTCCAGCGACGATTCAGAAGATGACGAAAAGTATGAAGAAGCGAAACGGCTAGTGATCGAATCGCAGCGGGCCTCCACCTCATTCCTCCAGCGCCGGCTTGGTCTCGGATACGCGCGCGCCGCACGAATGGTAGACCTCCTCGAGGAGCGCGGCGTTGTCGGCCCTGGCGATGGTGCGAAGCCGAGAGATGTGCTCATGCGGCCCGGCGACACCGACGTCTAGCAGAACTCCTGGGATGGCAAACTTCTGCGTTGCTGCTCCCTACGGGAGCTGTCCACTTACTGGATCTTTTCTGTCGCTACGCTCAGAAAAGCTCACAATAAGTCTTGCGGCGCTCCATGTTTTCGCGCCTCACCCCGCAAGTCCTGTCGAAATATACGACATATTCCTCCAGGACATTGCCACCCCACGCCTTGAATTTTGCTCATCCACAGGAGTTCTGCCCGGCTGAATTCTTGAAGGCTCAATAGAAGAACCAGGACGAAAGGAAGGATAGCAAACTTCCGCGTAGCAACGACTTTCTGGAATGAAAAAGAGGGCCAGGTGACTGGTCCTCTTCATTTCTTCGCGCTTCCGCGGCATCTCGCGCGCTTTTGGCGGCGCACTTTATCAGCTCGGCGCTTTTCGGCGGCGACTCCCCTTCCTTTGAGCGGGATCGCACTGCCTTCCGGCGGGAGATATTCGAACAGCCCTCTCGGATTCCCCATCGATGAAAGACAGAGTGCAATCGCGATCGCAAGCATGTTGCTTCTCATTCGACCCTCGCAGACAAGAACACACCCAAACCAGGGCAATGGTATCGGATGAATACGAACAGGGCAAATCGCTCAGTCCCCTCTCAAGGTCCGTGCTGGAATCCAAGGTCGGACCTTGAGAGGGTTGGAAGGATTAGAGCGCGAGCATGAGAAGCGGAAGCACCACAGCGCCGGTCACGAGAAGCGATATCCCCAAAACGCACCAGGAAAAGAACTTCACGTATCGAATTCTACCGTTCCAGAGCGACGGATCCCCTCCTTCTCCGATCTTTTGCCGACACGATTCGATTTCCCGGAAAGAATTCCTCACGATGAACGCCACACACACCCAGACCAGACCAATCAGCAACAGAAGCATGCCACCAGTTGTCATCATGAACCCAAAAAATCGATCCTGATATCAATAAACATACCACCGGGTCGTCGGTCAAACGCTAGACAGAGACCGATACAAGGTCGGACCTTGTATCTTGCGAGTTGTAACGCTCGACTGGGCGAGCGCCATGGCGTATATATATGCCAATGAGAAGCCGCATCAAACGCTTCATTTCCCTCTCCGTCACCGGGCTTATTGTTCTTGCGATCCTCGGATACGCCTATCTCAAGGCGGAAACCCTGATGGCAGGCCCGCAGATCGCCGTAGAGAGCCCGAAAAGCGGCCTCACGACCCAGGAATCGCTCGTTCGCGTACAGGGCATCGCCACGAACGCCAAGGAAACCCGCATCAATGGCCGCGCCATGTTCATCGACACCAACGGGCGCTTTGACGAACAATTGTTGCTCATGGAGGGCTATAATATAATTGAGCTCACCGCCAAGGATGCCCAGGGCCGTGAGGCAAAGGAGACTGTCGCGCTCGTGTATCGCAAATAGCGCGCATCCTGATCCGACTCGGACCACCGCCGCGGGGAACGTTCTTTTGAGTTTCTCCTGCCCCCACCCCGCCTGCCTCGTTGTTTTCTGACGAGCGATCGCGATCGTGCGCAAACGATCGGACTTCGGGTTGGACGCTCGGAGATACTCTGTTCACGCTGCAAATCATTATTTTTTATTTTATTTCTCTCCTATGGCAAAGAAAACCAAAGACGATGCCGGACCGGCAGCAAACGATCATCGCGCGAACATCGACGCAACGATCCGTGCGATCCAGACCAAATTCGGCGAGACGGCGATTATGAAACTCGGCGAATCGCCGAAGGTCGGCGTCGACGCGATCTCGACCGGATCGATCGGACTCGATCATGCGCTTGGCGTGGGCGGACTCCCCCGCGGCCGCATCGTCGAAATCTTCGGGCCAGAATCAAGCGGCAAAACGACGCTCGCGCTTCATGTTGTGGCGGAAGCACAGAAGAAAGGCGGCGTCGCGGCATTCATCGACGCCGAGCACGCGCTCGACCCAGAGTATGCCAAGCGCATCGGGGTCAAGATCGATCAGCTTCTCGTCGCGCAGCCCGATTACGGCGAGCAAGCGCTCGACATCGCGGAGTCCCTGATCCGCACCGGCAACATCGACATCATCGTGATCGACTCGGTAGCGGCCCTCACCCCGAAGGCCGAAATTGAGGGCGACATGGAGGCACAGCACGTCGGACGCCAGGCGCGGCTCATGTCGCAAGGGCTCCGCAAGCTCACCGCACTCGTGGCCCGCACGAAGACGATCGTGATCTTCATCAACCAGATCCGCATGCAGATCGGCGTGTTCTTTGGGAACCCGGAGACGACACCGGGAGGAAAGGCGCTCAAGTTCTACACCTCCGTACGCATCGACATCCGCAAGATCGCGCAGATCAAGAAGGGCGAAGAAGTGATCGGCAGCCGCACCCGTGCCAAGGTGGTCAAGAACAAAGTCGCTCCCCCGTTCCGCCAGGCCGAGTTCGACCTCGTCTACAACGAAGGCGTCTCCCGCGAAAGCGAGATGCTCATGTTCGGCGAGAAATACGGCATCATCGACAAAACCGGCAGCTCGTACAGCTACGGCGATCTCAAGATCGGCCGCGGATACGATTCAGCACGCGTGTTCCTCCGCGATAACAAGCCGGTAGCAAAGGAGATCACCAAGGCGATCGAAAAGAAACTCAAAGAAGACGAGGCGAGCAATGCCGTCCCCGAGAGAAAGGAAGAGAAGGAGGACGCGGAATAGTCGGGGACGTTGTGTCCGCCGCACGTTGAATAGCAAAGAAAAAAGACCCGGGTTTCCGGGTCTTTTGGTTATCGAGAGGAACTCATGCGTAGGTGCGCACAGGATCGCCGGGGAAATCCGGCTTCTGTCGCTCTCCGCGCGCGTATGCATGACACGCTTTGGCAAAATCTTCGAAGGCCTGCTCACCTTCGGCGCAACCGGCGGCATGGATAAGCTCCATCGTACACTGGTCGATTTCATAGAGAGATCGTATAACGTCCGTCAGTTTCTTCTGAGCGAGCGCGAACTCAAGACGGAATAGGGCGACTTTTGCGCGCGAGCGCGGATCACCGCCATCGGGAACTGGATCCCTTGTACAAAATGAGCATCCGTCCTGGCATTTCGCGGCTACAGGTTTTCGCCGTTCGAAGACCTCAAGCACAAACAGTACGGCCACAACGGCGAGACAGATCATGATGCCGATGATCCACGGCGCGCGCGGCATGGAAAGGATGAGCGCATTCATTGGGTATTTCCTCCTTGAAAGAACCTACAGTGCTCGTATTATATCACACTTTTGGAAATATGCAACTTCAAGAGAAAAGTCTCCCACTTTCGTAAGGAGACTTTCATATTCGTGCGTTTGATTCGGCGCTTAATCCGGGAAATTCGGAAGCGGGGATGTCCCGCCGGTGCGGCGATACTCTGCGACTGCCTTGGCAAAGCTTTCGATCTGCCGCGCGTGCTTTTCGGATCCATCGTTGGCCATCTGCATGAGATGGGACTGGAGTTTGCGGGAACACCTGAGCACGGAGCCGGTTTCCCCCTGGTTCATCGCCGTCACGAGGCCGTAGAATTCCTCGCGCGCGGATCGGGATACTTGCGAATAGTCCATCACCTTCCTCCTTCAGAAAGAACCATTTCGTGAGTCAATTATACCATACATTGTGATATATGCAAGACTTCACTTCCCTCTACAGAAAAACGCCCTGTTCGGGGGCGCCTTTCCGGAAAGGGTCGTTAAAAACAAGAGGTCTTTTACTCAGTAGGAATGCTCGATCCGGCGTTTCTCGGCGATATCGAACATCGCCCAGACGCCGAGCGCGAGGACCGCAACGACGAGGAGGAGCGTCGTCATCTCTGTATGCACTGCTGCGCTCCAGGCAAAAGACAGATTGCCCGGAATGTTCGCGAGCGATGGCGCATTCTCGAACACCTGCGCATAGGAGACATAGGCGGTCGAGCGCCAGAAAAGCAGCACGGCAACGAGCGCCTTGAGCACCGTCGGATGGATGGCCTGTCGGATCGCCCAGACGATCCACACGCGGCGCATGATCCGGCGCTTCAGTTGTCGATCACGGTCGTTCATACTTCTTCGTGCTGTACCGCCCGAGGGGCGGAGGCTTCGGAATTATCCAATAACTCTCGGAACTCGCGTTTTGCGCGATAGATCCGGGTCTTCACGGCGCTCACCGTGGTCCCCTCCATCTCGGCGATCTCCTTCTGAGAGTATTCGTCGATAAAATGGAGCTTCAGGGGCCGCGCGAGATTGTCCGGAATCCGGGAGAGAAATGAGGCGACATAATCGCGCAT
>DATIBL010000027.1:0-7384 GCA_035457505.1 Minisyncoccota bacterium
CGTCGTTCAGGGATCACACGCGCGGATTTTGATCGCGGCTCCGTTCCGCGCTGATCGCGTTGATGTCTTTCTTGGGAGAGCGGGAACGAGTATTCCTCTCGGGACAGCGTTCTCTGTGGGGCCGCTCATGGATGGGACCTACTATGGGTATGCGAAGGATTGGGACACGACGCAGAATCAGGACGGAGAATATGCGATCCTTGCACGCGCGTACAAGTCCTCGACCGAAATGATCCCAACGGATGCATTTCCGGTTTATGTGCGGAACAGTTCGACCGCGACTGTTTCAACAGCCACGACGACGATCGTAAAGACCACCACGACGGCTACGAACACGGGAACGGTGACCACTACGACCACGACGACAACGGGCGGAACAGCGACGACCCAGACGACTTCTTCGACGGGGTCGACTGCAACAGCGCCGAAGGTAACAACGACAACGACTCTCACTCCTCCAACAACGACCGTCTTTCCGAAACCTGCTCCCACTCCGATTTCTGCGACAACGAGCACATCGCTTTCCAATACCGAGGATCCGCCGGAGTTTCCGGTCGATGTGTTCCGGGTCTGCAGCACGCGGGAGTCATGTAAGACATTCTGCGAAGAAAATTCAGATCGCATCGCCGAATGCCGCGACTTTGCCCGCGCTGCGATTATTGCAGAACTTCCACGCGGCTCGGAGATCCGGAGCATCACAGAGACGCTTCCGGAAGAAGTGCGCGAGAGTGTGACCACGCTCCTCGCCGAGCCGGCGACGCGTCCGGTCGGGATCCCTGAAGAAGTCCGCGATACGCATACATTTGCCCAGTACTGTAGCGACCCTGATCATGAGGCGCTCTGCGGCCGTGTTCTGATCGACAATCGCGTGCTATCAGAAGACGAGTTCGCCTCGCGTGCGGCTGAGGTGAAGATCGCTCGTGACGAGCAGCGAAAGATCCTTTCGGAGCGCGTTGGTTCTCGTGCCTTTACCGATTCTGACGGTGACGGGATCACGGACTACGATGAGATCAATCTCTATGGCGCTGATCCGCGCGATGCAGACACCGATAATGACGGCATTCGGGATGGCGACGAGATCATGGCTGGAACGAACCCCGCTGCAATGCCCACGGTTGCCGCAACGGGCACGCCGGTGATGGCAACCGGTTCCTCGCAGACGACGCTTGCCATGCCGTCGCCGGAGGAGATCCGATTCGAGAACCCGAAGCTTGCTGGAGTAAAGACGCCCGAACTGCTTGCGGTTCAAAAAGTCGATGTCGCCGAGAAGGAGACGCTTCCTGATGGGACGGAGCGAGTAAAATCACTCGCGCTTGCCGGCCAGGCGCCGCCGAACAGCTTTGTGCGTATCTTTATGTTCTCTGAGCCGATCATGGTGACGGTCAAGGCCGGAGATGACGGAATCTGGACGTACACGTTCGATAAGGAGCTTTCGGACGGTCAGCACGAAGTGTATACCGCGATCACAGACGTATCTGGAAAGATCGTCGCAAAGAGTTCTCCGACCGCATTCGTGAAGACCGCCAATGCCGTGAGTATCGTTCCGGCCGAGACCTTGCTCGCTGCGACTCCCGCACCGGAGACGGCAAGTCCGAGCTTCTTCTCTGGAACCTCGCTCTATGCACTCATCGCGGTTGGTATCGGTATCGTTGGGATCGCGATCTCCGTCATCGGATTTGCGGTGCGCCGGAAGGATGACGTGGATATGGGAGGCCCCACCGTACTGCCGCCTGCATCCGCATAGCATTCTATGTTGGCAGAACTCTTTACACGCGGACTCCGTTTTGCTCGGGAGAATCCGCAGATCCTCTATACACTCTTGCTCGCGATCGCGATTCCCGCTGCGTTTTTCTGGACGAGCGAGCAGTTCTTGCGCGTGGCGCGAGAGAACCAGGAGCGCATGGAAGTGAGCCGTGTGGTCCTCCTGACTGACGTTTTTGCGATCTTCACCGAAGAGCGCTTTGAAGATGTTCCGTATCTTGAGGAGCGCATTCGCAGTATCGTATCACAAAACTCCACGATGGTCGGATTTCGGTTCATCGTGGCGAGTTCGTCGGGAACCTACGATGTGCATGCATCACTCTCGTCGGGAGAAGACGGGCAGCCGTTTCTCTTTACGCCCGGCACTGCACGTACGGCGTTCTTGTTCGATCTCGCCGGGTCCAATCCTTCGTCGTCATATTTCAGCGTCTATTATGAGGACGGAACGCGATACATGCGAACGATCCGCGCTATTGCGCCAGGAGGGTCCCGTATTCCGCTTGGCTATCTCGTGATCGATTTTTCGATGGCGCAGGTCGATGCGGTTGCGGCAAAGAATATTCAGAATGCCTACGCCGTGCTCGTCTTGATCGTGGTCTTGATCGTCGCGATGCTTGCTCGCCAAGCCAAGATCATCGACTACGCGACGCTCTATAAGCGCCTCGAAGAGGTCGACAAGATGAAGGACGACTTCGTGTCGATGGCGGCGCACGAACTCCGGAGTCCGCTCACGGTGATCCGCGGATATGTTGATCTTCTGGGGGATCTCTCCATTGATGAATCCGGAAAGCAGCTCCTAAAAAATATCGACATGTCTGCGCAACAGTTGAACGCGCTCGTGGGAGATATCCTGGATGTTTCCAAACTCCAGGAAGGACGCATGTCGTTCAAGTCGGAATCGCTTGATCCGGCGGAGCACATCGCCATGGTCGTGGATTCCTTCAAGAAGCCTGCTGCTGATAAGGGGCTCACGCTGAGTTATGAGCCAACAGCGCTCCCGAAGATCTCTGTCGATCCCGATCGCTTACGCCAAGTGCTCATCAATCTGGTCGGCAATGCGGTGAAGTATACGCCGTCCGGATCGGTCACGGTGAAGACCGCGCTCTTGAAGGACGGCCGCGTCGAGATCCGCGTTTCGGATACCGGCATGGGGATCACCGCAGAGGATCAGAAAAAACTCTTCCAGAAATTCTACCGCGTGAAGAACGCCGACACCGAAAAGATCACCGGAACCGGGCTTGGTCTCTGGATCACTGCGCAGATCGTTGCTTCGATGAAGGGGGTCATTTCCGTCGAATCGATCCGCGGAAAGGGGAGCGACTTCATTTTGACGTTCCCGTCGGCATAGCACGAGAGGTGATAGAAATGAAAGCGCCCCCGAGAAGGGGGCGTTGTGGCCGCTTACGCAGCCGACCGCGAGGGGAGGTAGAGGATGTCGGCGATCTTCGGCATCTTCACACGGGGCATGGCGGACATGAGGCCGCGCTCGATCTTGTAGAGGTTCCCGCGAATGTGAACCAAGTGGGTTTTCTGCAAGAAGCTCTTGAGGAGATCGACCGAGTGCTGAACGGTCTTTTCGACGACCTGGGCGGTCTCTTTCGTGGCTTGCCCGATCGATTCCCAAAAAACGATCGAGGCCTGAAGCGCGATCCGAAGGAACAAGCAGGGAAGCATGAACATGATGACCTCTCGTGGTTGACTAAAAAGATTATATCATAGAACGGTGTCTTTGTGAAGCATGTGCCGCGCTCGCACTGTGGCAGACTGTGCGGCAGCGATACGTTGGCTCTTCGATATGGCCCACAAGCATACCGCGCATCTTCGATTCTTTTTCGAACTTGGGCAGCTCCGAGAAAATCCAAGAAGCGGATGGTCGATCGTCGGGATCGCCGAAAAAGAATCCGTCGCTGCGCACACCGCACGAACGGCACTCATTGCCTATGTGCTCGCGCATCTCGAGGGTGCGTCGTCGCCTGAGCATGTCGGAATGATGGCACTCGTGCACGATGTGACGGAATGCCGTTCCGGCGATCTGCACAAGATCGCACAGCGATATGTTGCGATCGATGAAGAAGCAATCGCACGCGATCAATTCACTCCACTTGGTGCTGCTGGCGAGGCGATGCAGGATCTCTGGACCGAATATCACAGACGCGAGACCCTCGCGTCTCGGATCGTCAAAGACGCTGATCTTCTTGAGGTCGCGCTGACGGCCAAGGAATATGTCGCACGCGGATATGCCGATGCCGACGATTGGTATCGCAATGCCGGGAAGGGGCTCACGACGGAGGCCGCAAAAGCGCTGTGGCGCACCCTCGGCACTGAGCCTCCGGCTTCCTGGTGGCGTGGGCTCAAGCGCCTTGAACCCTGATAGCTCGGCTCTCGACGAAACGCCAAAGGAGGGTTATGATCATGACCGCTATGGCACGAAATGTCCGAAAGATCCGCGTCTCCATGGGGATCGCCCTTGCTGCGATCGTCACGGCGTACCGCAACGATCAGAGTTTCCGGCTCGAGGTGAACTGGGGGATTCCAGTGTTCCTTTTTTTGGCCTTTGTTTTTCAGCCCCTCTCCGAGCTTGAACGCTTCTGGATGATCCTTGCCTATATCCTCGTGCTCGCCTTTGAACTCACGAACTGCGCGATCGAACAGGCGCTCGATCGGCTCCATCCGGAGGAGCATCCCGATATCGGACTGGCAAAGGATTTTGCTTCGGCTGCGGTGTTTATGACCTTCGTGCATATCGGTATCATGATCCTCGCGATGGTCGCCGCGCGCATGTAGGGCACGTTCCTCCTCGGTATACTCCAGCCGCCCTCTTGGGTGGCTTTTGTTTTTGATTGCTCTGGGTGCGTTTCTCCGATACGCTTGGGACATGCAATCTTGTTTCTTTATGCGCGCCAAGCGTCGCGGATTCACGCTGATCGAGCTTCTGATCGTTATCGGCACCATCGGTGTCCTGGCTTCTGTCATTATGGCGTCGATGGCCTCTGCACGAGAGAAAGCGCGCGATGCACGCCGGATCGCCGACTTGCGCGAAGCGAAAGTCGCGCTGGAGATGTATTTCGATACCTATCAGAGTTTTCCGCCGTCGATCGGTGCGCCGTATACGCTCCCGCTCGAGCTCGTTGCGACGACAACACCGTATCTTCCGTCTATGCCGCGCGATCCGCTTGGAACGAGCTATATCTATATCGCAGCCACAGGGACGGCGCCGCAGCTTTCGCCATGTACGACTGCTCCCTGTAATGCCTTTGCACTGTTTGCACTGTTCGAACGCTCTGATAATCAGGCGCTGACGTCGGATTCCGATGTGTCATTCTCTTCGATCGTGTCAGGGATTTCGACCGATTGTGGTGCGACCGCAGGGGCGCCTCAGCCTGGCGGAGATGAACGCTGCTACGACATCACGCCATAGCATCGCCGCTGACCGAACTCCAAAAAACAGGCCGAGGCCTGTTTTTTGGAAGAAATGCGGATCACTTTTGGTGGCTACGAGGTGATCGGTTTCGTGACATAGTCTGCTGGCCGATCTGCGAGGAATTTCTCGAGTGCGGGACGAGCCAAGAGTCCTTCCTGTGCCCCGACATACTGGACGACGGACATCGAGTTGATCGGGCCCCACTGGAGCGCTGTTTCGAGCGGTAGTCCCAGGCAAAGTGCGATCGCGATCGTCGATGCGCAGGCGTCGCCAGCGCCAGTGCGCTCGTACGGCGGCTTGGGATCAGGGTACGGCGGCATGAAGACCGTTGCATCTGTCGTGCTGTCGTATGCATAGAGACCCTTGGGACCATCGGTGATCACGGAGATCTTCGGTCCGAGCGCCGACATCATCTTTGGCAATTTTGCCGGGTCGGGCTCGGTTGTCTTCAGGATGATCCGCGCCTCTTCGACGTTGCAGAAGAAGATGTCCGTGCGGGCATAGATGCGCTTCAAGCGTTCTGCACCGAGTTTGATCTGGAACGTGCCGGGCTGGAAGCCGAGCTTCACCTCCGGATGCGACTCAAGATACTCCGCGATCTCGTCGTGATACTGGAGAGACGACTCGCCGACCGAGCTAAAGTAGACCCACTTCGGCGAGTTGATGTCGGGAAGATGGTAGTCGTAGCTTTCGTGCTTGATCAGGATCGTACGCTCGGCTTTGTGCCAGAGGACGTAGTGATAGTTGGAAGTTTTTTCTTCGTTCACTCGGATATAGCGCGTGTCGACTCCGCTTTTGCCGAGCGTCTCGACGATCTCTTTGCCTTGGTCGTCCGCACCGACATCGGAGACGAACGCTGCCTTGAGGCCGAGCCGCGCAGCCGAGACCGCGGCGTTTGCGGAATTTCCGACGCCCGCAATAACCTTGGCGAACTCGTAGGGGATCTTCGCGCCGTTGATGAGACACAGCTCCTGGTCGACGGTCCCATCGCCATCCTGATCGTGCTCCTCATAGACCTTCGCCTGTGCGATCCGAATGAATGCGTCAGTGACGGTGTCGCCGATCGCGACGAAATCAAACTGCTCCTTCGTGCTTTCCATACGTGTGATATGCAGCGTGGGTTACAGAATATGGCGCAAGTATACCAAATTTTGGTGGAATCTGAACGAACTGAGCCACTGTGTTATAATCCCCACATATGAATGAACAACAGCTTGCCGATACGGCGAAAGCCCTGGTCGCACCATCCAAGGGGATCCTCGCGGCGGACGAATCGACGCCGAGCGCGAACAAGCGCTTTGCTGCGGTCGGCGTTGAACAGACCGAAGAGAACCGCCGACGCTACCGGGAACTTTTGCTCACCACGCCGGGCGCGGAAGCGCATCTTTCGGGGGTGATCTTCTATGACGAAACATTTTGGCAGAACACGAGCTCCGGGGCGCCGATGCGCGAAGCGATCGCGGAGCATGGCGTGATCCCCGGGATCAAGCTCGACCTCGGTCTCGACGATCTCGGCGGGTTTCCTGGCGAAAAGATCTCGCGCGGCCTCGACGATCTGGCGACGCGCGCCGCAAAGTATGCACTTTCCGGGGCGCAGTTTGCGAAGTGGCGCTCGGTGATCGCGATCGGAGACGGGATCCCGACCGACGCGTGCATCGAGGCCAACGCATTCGTGCTCGCGCGCTATGCCCGGATCTGTCAGGACTCCGGCCTCGTGCCGATCGTCGAGCCCGAAGTGCTTCTCGATGGCGTGCACACGATCGCCGACGCAGAGGCCGCAATGACGCGAACGTTTGATGCACTTTTCGCTGCGATGGCGAAGTATCGCGTCTATCTCCCCGGCGCGATTCTGAAGACCTCTATGGTTGTTCCTGGAAAGGATTCAGGCGCAGCGATGGATCATGCCGATGTTGCCACGCGCACGTCGCGGGTCCTGAAGGAGCACGTCCCTACGGAGCTCGGCGGCGTCGTCTTTCTCTCGGGCGGACAGACTTCCGATGATGCGATGAACAATCTCGACGCGATCGCGAAGATGGGTCCGTATCCGTGGGGACTGACATTCTCTTATTCGCGCGCACTGCAAGACCCTGTGTTGAAGCACTGGGCGGCGCATCCGGACGACATCGCGGGAGCACAGGAACGTTTTCGGGATCGCCTGGAGAAGGCCGCACTAGCGCGGGATGGAAAATTGGGAGGAATGGC
>DATIBL010000028.1:0-2997 GCA_035457505.1 Minisyncoccota bacterium
CATATCAGATGATCTCCTCTCGGATTGCGGCGAAGGCTGGACCTTCGCAGATCTCGGGTGCATTTGGGTATCGCGACCAACTTCAAGATGCGCTTGCGATGCTGTGGATTGATCCCGCGTGGGTTCGGGGGCACATTCTGCTTTCTGCGGCGCATCAGTTCGTCGAGGGAGATGCACTCTCCTGGTGGCTTCCGACGAGCGAATTCGGCGCGCGCACACGCATGAGCGATCCACACCTTTGGCTCGTCTATGCAACGCTTCGTTATGTCCGTGCGACGGGAGATCGTGCGATTCTTGAGGAACGCATACCGTTTCTCGAGGGAAACGGTCCGCTTTCGGGGTCACGCCGTGTCGATGCTGGAGTATTCCGCCGCACGCAGGACGAAGGGACGCTATTTGAGCATCTTCTTCGGGCGATAGAGCAATCGCTTACTGCTGGCTCGCACGGACTTCCGCTGATACGTGACGCGGACTGGAACGATGGGATGAATAATGTCGGAACGGAGGGGAAAGGGGAGAGTGTTTGGCTCGCGATGTTCCTAGTTGACATTCTCGATGATGCTGCGGAGCTCGTTGAGACGCTCGCTGATCCCGATCGGGCGTTGCGCTATCGCCGTGCTGCATCAAACTACCGCGAGGCGATTCGGACGCACGGATGGGATGAGAAATGGTATCGCCGTGCATATACAGATGACGGCATACCGCTTGGTGCGATTTCTGGACGAACATTTGCGGTCGATACGCTGACACAGTCCTGGGCGGTATTCTCTGAGATTGATCCAGATCGGGCCGCGCATGCAGTTCGCGAGACAGCCTCTGCGCTCGCGATCTGGAACGGCCATGTGCCGCTGCTCTCGCCGGTCTTACGTGGCGGTATCGATCTGGGGACTATCTCGGATTATCCGCCGGGGGTCCGCGAGAATGGATCTCAGTACAATCATGCTGCACTCTGGTTTGCGTCCGCATTGGCGAAGATCGGCGATCCGGATATGGCAAAAGTTGCACTGGATGCCGTCGATCCGTTTCTTCGCAGCGAAAAGGAGGGAATCGACGTGTATCGCGGTGAGCCGTATGCGATTGCTGCCGAGGTCTATTCGGCGCCCACATATCCGGGCCGCGCCGGATGGACGTGGTACACCGCCTCCGCTGGACTATACTTCCGCGTCGTGATCGAAACGTTCCTCGGGCTCGAGCGTTTGGGTGATACGCTTGCGATCCGTCCCCATTTGCCGAGAGCATGGGATGGGGCAGAAGTGGAGCTTGCACGGGGAAGCGCGCGCTATCGATTGACCTATCGTTTTGTTGCGGGCGATTCACTCACACCCATTGTGCGGATCGTTGCCGGCGGCCGCGTGCTTCCTGGCGATCAGGTTGCGTTTGTCGACGACGGCGTGGTGCATGATCTGGTGGTCGAGATTGCGATCGTTCCGGCCGAATAAGCGCCCCGCTCATGGAAAACATCCTCGCGCGGGGTGTTTTGCTTTGGCGTGTCATGATACGATAGAAGCATGCTTCAGATTGAAAACTTAACAAAACGATTCGGTGACGTGACTGCGGTCCGCGGCGTCGACCTCTCCGTCGCGCCGGGCGAGATCTTCTCGCTCATCGGTCCGAATTCGTCCGGCAAGACGACGATCGTCAAAACCGTAGCAGGATTGCTCTCGGTCGATCGTGGAAAAGTCACCATCGGCGGACTCGATCTTGCGCGCGATAGCGTCGCCGCAAAACGCTTGATCGGATATATTCCCGACGAGCCGGCCGCCTGGAGCGGCATGACGGGCGAAGAGTTGCTCCATTTTGTCGGAGCGCTCTATGGAATGGATGTCTCGCTTCGCCGGGAGCGGATCGCGGAGATGCTCCCGCTCTTTTCGCTCGAGGGGATCGCCGGCGACTATTTTGACAACTACTCTCGCGGGAACAAACAGAAGTTCAGCATTCTTGCTGCACTCCTGCATGAGCCGAAACTCCTCCTTGTCGATGAGCCGATCGTCGGACTTGATCCCGGTTCTGCCGCGAAGGCGCGCACGCTCTTTACGGCGTTCGCCAAAGCGGGAGGTTCTGTTCTTCTTGTGACGCATACGCTTCCTGTCGCGCAGGCGATTGCGGATCGGATCGGCGTGCTCGTTCGCGGTGAACTCCGCGCAACGGGAACGCTCGCCGAACTCCGGACGAAGGCGGGGAAGGGTGCGAGCGCGACGCTTGAAGCGGTCTATACGGCGTTCGCGAAGGATGCCGGGTCGGCCGCGTGATCCCATGCTGTCTATACTTTTTCGCTATTATCGTGTGCGTGTCGGCGCCTACTTTGCGACGTCGCGCGGCGCAAAGATCATCACCAGCGGGATCTTCCTTGCGGCGATGGTGTTCCTCGCGTTCGAGGTCTATCTCATGTTCCGTTTTGGCTTTCGATTTATCGCCCATGATGCATTTTTGCGCGATGCGCTTCTCTTGTATGTCACGGAGCTCTTCCTCCTCGTTTCGTTCGTCCTGATCGGTGCGAGCGCGCTTGCAAGCGGAGCGCTTTCGCTCTGGCGCGCAGAAGGCGATGACCTCGTGATGGCGTCCCCGCGGTACGGCTTGAAACCGTATCTCGCCCTCTGCCGCATGACGCTCTCATCGCTCTGGCCGCTTTTTGTCATCTTGATCCCGGCTCTTCTTGCGATCGCCGATGCGTATAATATGGATGCTTTCGGGATTGCGCTCTCGCTCGCGAGCGTGCTCACGCTTGTCTGCTTCGGGGCGCTGACTGCGCTCCTGCTCATTCTTCTTGTTGGCGGGGCGCTTCGACTCATGTCGTTCGGACATCATACGAGCTTCGTGACGCAGAAGGCGATCACGATTGCCTCGATTGCCGCGTTTCTCTTTATCCTGGTCGGCGTATGGGAGCGGTTTCGCGATGTCGATCTTGTGACGCTTTTTCAGTCGCGCATGCTTGCGATCGAGGTCGCTGATCTTGGACCGATCATTTCGCAATTCGAAGTATTTCCATCACATTTTCCT
>DATIBL010000029.1:0-8273 GCA_035457505.1 Minisyncoccota bacterium
CGCGGAGCAGGCGGTTGTTCTTGGCTTCGAAGGCGCGGAGGAGTGCGATCGATTCGCGGTCGTTCGGAAGATCGCGTTCGACAAGCTCGCGGAGTGCGGCGAAATCCTTGATAAAACAGTGTCCGCCGGCGCCGCGGCCGCGATCTCCGCCCATGTGATCATACTGGTGAACCGGCTGCATGTGCGACGCGCCGATACGGGGATCGCCGGTCATATTCGCCGCGATCGCGTCCCAGCGCGCTCCGTGCTTCTCGGCGAGATCATAGAGCATGTTCATATAGACGACCTTCATGTAGAGATAGCAGTTTCCGCCATACTTCGTGAGCTCCGCCTCCGACGCCGAGCAGATGCTCTTATATGGTGCTTCGGGTAAGACCGACATCACCCGCTCGGCCGCAGCGCGCCACGCCGGATCGTCGAGATGCGCATCGGGGATGCCGACAATGTTGCGGTCCGGCTCGTCGATGTCTTTGCGCACCGATGTCTCGCGCAGGAATTCCGGCGAATGGAGCACGAAGCGATCGGCGTGCGCGGCAGCGAGCTCTGCGGTCGTTCCCGGCAGAATGGTCGACTTGATCACGGCGATCTTACCTTTCCCTACGAGCGGAAGCACCGAACGCAAGATTGAATCGTCGAAGCCCTCCGGTTTGGACGGCGTCGGCACGGCGATGAACACGATGTCGCATGTGCCGATCGCGTCGGCATTCGCCTCATAGGCGGGCTCCTTCGCATAGCGAACGATCGAGAATCCGCGCCCTTCGAAATGGTCGGCGAGATTCTTTCCGATCCATCCCTGTCCGATGAATCCGATCGTGAGGTCTGCGTTTTGTGCAAGCTGGGTCATAGTAATTGAGTATCGTGAATATTTTATCCGAGGTAGCGGATCAGTGCCTTCGCCAATTTCTCCGGATCGTGGCGGATCAGCGTTCGGCGGATCGTATCAACCTTGGCCACGCGATGAATCCCTTCGGCCAGGAGATCGACGCCGATCAGGCTCCGCTTACGGAGATCGGCTCGATCGCCAAGCACGACCGGCTCCCCTTCGTCGGCGTATCTTCGGACGAGCGGCGCCGGAGGGCGCTTGGTGTTGTAAATGATCGCATCGAAAACCCCGCGCTTGCCGATATGCTTCTCGAGCGTCTCCACATAATCCATGACGGTAAAATCATCCGTATGTCCGTTTTTGTTCATCAGGTTCGCGACGTAAACCTTTTTTGCTCGCGAGCGCGCAAGCGCAGCGCCGACCCCCGAGACCAAGAAGTTCGGGGTTAGCGACGCATACAGATTTCCAGGCCCGACGACGATAAGATCGGCATCCCGGATCGCAATGAGCGCCTTTTTGTTGGCCCGCGCGCGCGGCTTGAGATAGATCTTCTTGATCCCAAAGCGCGACACGAGCTGATAATCCGTCAGCGCGGATTCTCCCTCGAGCGTTTTCCCATTCTTGAGTTCCGCCATCAGCTCGACACGATCGAGCGTCACCGGGATCACCCGGCCGCGGATCGCGAGAATCTTTCCCGCGACATCGAGCGCGTGATCAAGCGAACCCGTCACCTGCTCCAGGGTCGAGATGAAAATGTTTCCGAAGCTGTGCCCAGCAAGCTCGCCTTTCGTATAGCGATGATTGAAAAGTTTGCGCATCACCTGATCCGCATCAGAGAGCGCCACGAGACATTGCCGCAGATCCCCGGGAGGAAGCACGCCGAATTCGTCGCGGAGTCGGCCCGTGGAACCACCGTCGTCTGCCATCGTCACGATCGCGGAAAGATCGACCGGGTAGCGCTTTAGCCCCGTAAGGACAGTGAACGTTCCCGTTCCGCCGCCGATCACGACCACCTTTTTCCGCGCCTCGAAGGGCTGCTTATCGTTTTTTTGCTTTGTCATGACGTGCAGTGTATGCGCGGATATAGCTTGCTTCATATAACTTCATCGCTTCTGCCGGGGTCGCAAAAGCCTCCACCGCAGCTTGCGCATTCCGCGAGATGCGCGATGCAAGCTCCTTGTCGTCAAGCACGCGCACGATCGCCTCGGCGAGCTGCTCCTCGTCTCCGATCGGAACGACCAGGCCGGTCTCGCCGTCGCGAATCACTTCGCCAGCACAACCCACATCGGTCATCACGACTGGCGTCCCTGATGCTGCCGCCTCGATCACCGCGAGTCCCCATCCTTCGTAATCGGAAGACTGCACATAGACATCTGCGCCTTTGTAGTACGAAAGCGTATCGCGCGCCCAGGGAATAAAATGCACTGCCCCCGCGATCCCCATGCGCGTCGCAACAGAAACGAGCGCATCGTGTTCCGATCCGCTTCCAACGATCAGAAGCTCGGCAGAGGAATGCGACGAACGCACGCGGACGAAGGCCCGGAGCAGCAGTCGCATGTTCTTTTCTTTTTCGAGCCGCCCGAGGGAAAGCACGATCTGGTCGGCATAGGGATACGATCGGCGCAAATCAAAGCCCGGCTCGCGATTCGTGTACGCCGAGATATCGACGGGAATCGGAACCTTCGTGACCTTTTCGCGCGGAACGCCGAGCGCGAGCACTCCCCGGCGCGCACGCTCAGAGACGACGCGCACGCCATCGGCACGAAGGAGAAGCGCTGACGCGACAGCAAGCCGCACGGCGTTCATGGGATGCGCCTTCCGCCAGCCGATCGCCCAGGGGTCGGTATGAAGCTGAAGATGGAGCGGAATCCCCTTCCCTCGCGCGAAGAAGAACGCCGCAATCCCGCAGGCGAACGGATCCTGCGCGGTGGCGAGCCACTCCCCCGCATGCGACGTCGTCAGGACCTGCGCCAAACGGATGGCATCCGGGAGAAGGAATGCTTTTCCGAACGACGCAGTCGGATGGATCCACACGTGCGGGGCCAAGCGCTCAGCGAGGAACTTTCCGGAACGCGCGGCGAAGACGATCACATGCAGCTCATCCATACATGCTGCCTGAGCAAGCAGCCGATCCCGCACCGGAGAACCTGGAGCAAAGACACTGCGATCAGACGAAAACATCACGACTCTCATACGCGTCGAAGATTCTCCTGTTTCAGGGCCGGTGCTGCTTCGGCGAGCGCGTTAAGCGTTCCGTCGATCATGCGTGGAAGCGTGAACGATCCGGAACTCTCCTTGGCGTGCTCCGCCATCGCCCGCGCATCCTTCGAATGCCGCAACACCCAGAGGATCGCATCGGCAAGCTCGCGTGATGCGCCGGGTGCGACCAGTTTGCCATCCTTTCCATCTTCGATGAGTTCAGGATTTCCTCCCGTGCGGGTCGTCACGATCGGCGTACCGATCGCCATCACCTCAAGCAGCTGATGCGAAAGGCCTTCGTAGCGAGTATTCAAAACAAAGCACTCTGCCGTGCGGATCTGATCGAGCAATTGGCGTCGCGGAATGGAACCAAGAAGTGTCACATGCTTCTCGAGATGATGCTCGGTGATCGCCGCTTCGATCTTGGCGCGTTCCGGGCCATCCCCCGCGATCGTGAGCCGGACGGACGGAAACTTGGCGATGATCTGCGGAAAGACGCCGATGAGCTCCGTAAAACCCTTCCAAGGGACAAGGCGGCCAGCAGAGATGATCGTAGGTCCTTCTAAACCCGAATGCTTTTCGGCGGCACTCTCAGACCCAGATGTATCCGGCGGATCGAATGCGTTATATACCACGCGGATGCGGCGCGGGTCCGCGCCCCACGCCATGACCACGTGCGAAAGATATGCGCTCGGCACGAGGATAAGCGCCGCGGCATGAACGACCGACTCTTCGATATAGCGGTGCCATCGTACGCGCTGCGGGAGCGTCACGGTGATCATTTCGAGATATTCATCGAGCGTCTGCGTCAGCCCCGAGCGCTGAACACCCTGCTCCCATGCATAATCGCCGACGACCTTCACGACGAAGGGCACGAGGCGGAGCTTTGCCCCAAAAACAGCCGGGAATCCAACCGACACCGGATCGAGTGCAAGGACAAGCGCTGCCCCCTTCGCGGCACGAAAGACCTTCCATGCATACGCCAGATGCCGAAAGACCTTGGGCATCGTGCGCACTTCAGAAAACTTCACCAGCGTCACATCGATGCCGCGCTTCGGCAGCTCGTCGGCGAGCGCGCGGGCATACGTCGCGGGACCGCCCACTTCGGGCGGATACAGCGGGGTCGCGACAACAATACGCGGACGGAAAGCTACAGGGTTTTCCATAATGGTCGAAACACGTGATCGCGCATCTTGGTCGCGATCAGATCCCAATCATACTCTGCCGTCACGAGTGTTTTGGCATTCTTGGTGCACGTGTCGCGAAGCACGGCGTCATCGAGAAACCGCTTGAGCTGCCGCGCCGTTTCCTCGGGGTCTCCGATCTTTGCAAAGAGCCCGGTGGAGGGCTTCTCGGGATTCACTTCGGGATCAAAGAGAAAATCGACGATGCCTCCTGCCTGCGTCGCCACCACCGGGATCCCTGCGGCCATCGCTTCGACAAACGAGTTTCCCATTCCTTCGGAGCGCGACGGACGCGTAAAGACATCAGCGACCCTGAGATACTTCGGAAGCTCGGCATGTCCGACTTGTCCGAGGAACCGGACGCGATCTGCGACGCCTTCGTATGCCGCAAGCGCTTTGAGCTCTGCTTCGTCGGGGCCGATCCCGAGAACGAGGAACGTAACATCGGCAGGAAGATGCTTCATCGCGCGGATGACCACATCGACGGCGTTCTTCGGAACCAGCCGCGAGGTTGTGATCACGTAGCGTTCCCCTTCGCGCTTGCCGAGCTTCATGCGAAGATCGTTCAGCTCCGCATCCGAAAATACGTTCGCGAAGTGCTTCACGTCGACGGCGTTCGGCACAACGATCGGCACACCGGCAAACCCCATTCGTTTTGCCCACGCAGCGAGAAAATGCGAGATGCACTGGATCGTGTCTGCCGTCGTGAACGCACGGACAAAAAGCGGCCAGACCGGTTTCGCGAGCCGCTCGATATACTCCGGCGGATCACCTTCCTGGAGCGTCAGCACGTACTTCACGTCGGGATAGAAAAACTTCATGATCGCCGCCGGGACACCGCACGAATGCGCCATCATCGCCCAGATCGCATCAAATTGGTATCTGCGATGCAAGCGCATCGCTTGCCATGCGGCCCAAAATTGAAAGAGGTATTTATTGAGCTTGAGCGGAAACCCCCGGAGGTCGGACATCGAAGGGTTCTCGCGCGCAAATCCGATCCGATGCACGGTCACGTTTCCGATCTTCTCAACCAGGGGCAGCGTCGAATCGAATCGCAGGCAAACCAAATGGAATTCGATCTCCGAGGGGTCGATCCGGTCGGTGATCTCCTTGATCGCAACCTCCGCCCCGCCGACGTGTTTCGGGAAATATGCGAGGGAAAATATCAGCGCCCGCTTCATGGAAACAGCATAGCACACCCCTGCCGTGCGAAAATGCCGTGCCAAGCAGGCGCAGGTTGACATTCCCGTGAAGCACGGTTGAATCGATCAAGACCTTCTTTTGCAGGATCGCATATGCTTCATGTACCGGTTCGCCCCCGAATCCGAGCGCTGCTGCTCGATTTCGGTAACGTCATCGCGCCGTTCTCGTTTGATCGCTTCTTTGCACGTGTCGCGCACTTCTCCCCTTTCACGGAGACGGCGCTCCGCTTCATCCTCTTCGAGAGCGGCCTCCATGCGCGGTTCGAACGCGGCGAGATCGGTCCTGCCGCATTCGTTGCCGACATCATGCATCGCTTCGGGCTCGACGAAACCAAGATCGACTACGCGATGTTCGCCCGCTGGCGGTGCGACATTTTCCTCCCCTCGGATGATCTCGCACTCGATCGCCTGCTTTCCCATGTCGACCGAAGCCGCGGCAACATCGGGCTGGTTTCAAACACGGATGCGATCGTCTACGAGCGGATGATCCATATGCACCCGATCGTCCATCGCCATATTCCGTACGAATACCGCACGCTCTCCCATAAGGTCGGCGCAATGAAACCCGATCCGGCGATCTTCGATGACGCGCTCGGCCGCCTCAGGGTCCGCGCGAACGAAGCGCTCCTCGTCGACGACGTCTCAGTGAACGCTGATGCATTCCGCTCCATGGGTGGGCACGCGATCGTCTGGAACGCGCAAACGGCGACGGTCGGCGCGCTCGAAACCGCGCTCGAGCCCTACGGCATCTTTCAAGAAAACGCCGCCACGTGATGTGGCGGTTTTCATATTTCAGTCATCGTCGACGATGAGTTCTTTGACCATTCGGAGGACATGCCCGGTCTCAGTGACATGGAAGAGTCCGATGACTTCCACACGCGCAACATCTCCGGCGGTCGTGCGACGGATCACAGGCCAGCGTTCGGTATGCGGTTTCGCACAGATGGGAATGGCGGGTGCGAGCACGCGAGCCCCCGCGATCTCCTCGACAAACGTCGTCTGTTTGACGAATGTCGCGGCAATAAGCTGGAGCAGATCGGATTTTGGACCTGATTCCGCACCCCACGCGAGATCGCCGCGTTCATTCTCAACGATCTCTCGTTTCAGAGGAACCCGGTAGAGCTTGCGTGCAAGCGGAAGGACAGGCCGCAGCAGATCATGTGCCGCGTTCAGAGACAAATCGCGCGCCTCCATTTCCGCCATGGCGAGATACGCCATACTGTGCCCAGTGAAATGATGCGGCCAATCGGCATAGCGGCGCGACATGACCCGAGCGACGTGCTCAGTCGCATCATCGACCAAGCATGCCAGGACACATCTCCCGGCGAGTAAATTATCAGAACGTGTTCCCACTGGTACCTCCTTTGGTGATGTACAGAACCGCCGCGAATTATGCGGAATTTTTGAAAAAACACAAGCTTCACGAAGGGGCTTATTTCGTCCGTTCAAGCTTCTTCTCCTGCTTGTTCACGAGATCGGTGTAGGTGTAGCGCACCTTGTTCACGAAGCTTTTTGCGTCACCGGCCTCGGTCAGTTCAGGAAGCGCTCGGATCAGCTCGGACCCCTCCGCAAGCGCGATGTTGGTCACGTAGACCGTATCCGCCTTCCCAAGGACAAGACGATAGAGCGGAGTGAGAAACGCCGCCTTGATTCCCTTCCGTCCGACTTCTTTGTCGTCGAGCGTCATCAGCAGGTTCGCATCGTCGCCCGAGGTGAGCTTGAAGAAGAGCGCCGCAAGCCCCGAGTACGAACCCATGATCGACCAGACGAAACGATAGCGATGCTCGCGATGCAGCGCACGCGCCTTGAGGACGCCGAGGAACGGGAGAAGGAACTTATCGAACCAGCCACCGAGCCCGACGCGATGAACCGTATCAGTCCCGACCTCTTCGATCGCACTGCGACCCTTCGCAAATCGGGTCGTCACAATATGAAACTCGGTGTCCGGCATCTGCTTCGAAAGTTCAAAAAGCGCCTCCTCGGCCGGACCCATATCGGGATAGTATGTCGTCGCGAATACGAGCACTTTCTTTTCCGGACGTTTTGCACTGCGAAAATACGCGATCGTCTTCGGAAGTCCTTCATCGAGCGCCACGCGCGGCTCCCAATCGAGCTCTGCCTTTGCGAGCGAAATATCCGGACAGCGGCGGCGGGGATCGTCCGTTGCAGCGGGAGCGAAGACGATCCGCGATGCGGAACCGGTCATCTGCACGATCTTCTCGGCAAGCTCCTTCATGGTGACTTCGCCAGGATTTCCAAGATTGACCGGACCAACGAAGCCATCCTTTCCGAGCACCTTCATGATCCCGTCGATGAGGTCGTCGATATACTGGAACGAACGCGTCTGCGATCCGTCGCCGTAGATGACAAGGTCGCTTCCCGCAAGCGCATTCATCACAAAATTCGTCACCGCGCGGCCGTCGTTCGGATCCATGTTCGGGCCATACGTATTGAAGATGCGGATGATGCGGGTATCGACGCCGAATTCGCGGCGATAGTCCATCGCGAGCGTCTCCGCGACGCGCTTCCCCTCGTCGTAGCAAGCACGCGGCCCGAGCGAATTTACATTCCCGCGGTACGACTCGCGCTGCGGCACTTCAAGCGGATCGCCATAAATCTCGGAGGTCGAGGTCTGCAGGAAGATCGCGCGGTCGCGGCGAGCGAGGTCGAGCAGATGGATCACGCCGACCGTATTGGTCTTCACGGTGTGGACCGGATTGAACTGATAGCTCGTCGGAGAGCCGGCGCAGGCACAGTTCACAATGAGATCGACCTTCTCGTCGAGGGTGATGGGCTCAACGATGTCGCGTTTCTCAAAGCGGAAATTCGGTTTGCCGGCAAACCGCTCAAGGTTCTTCGGAGTAA
>DATIBL010000030.1:0-13366 GCA_035457505.1 Minisyncoccota bacterium
AATGCGCTCCGCTCGCGCTCCTGCACTGAGCCGGGAAGCTCTCCATGATCGGATTCCCGTCTTCAGCGCACGTGTCGAAATTTTCAAATATTGCGGTGGGCACATCTTCGGGGGTCTCTTCAATCGCTGGCGTGGAGAGGAATTTTGTCGAGAGTCCGAAGGCGGCTAGCGCAAGAAGGCCCGCAGTAACGATCCACAGCACCCATCGCGGCCGCTTGGGAGGCTCCGGAAAAAGCACAGTGGGAGTGTTTGGCTCGCTGGTTTCCATGGATCGCAAATGAATGAGTAGTTGTTTGTTTATTATATGTCTGGAAAGTCGGTATACAAAACGGCGGCACCTCGCAGTGCCGCCGTTTTCCCAAGAAATTCTCTCTAGATCTTCTTGTTTGTTCCGAGGTCCCATCCGAAGTGGATCGGCTCGGTCGTCCCGCGTGCGTCTGCGGGCTTGTATGTCATCTCGATCTTCGCGTAGTTGAACGAGATGCTTTCCATCGGCATGTCCGCACCGTTTGCCGCCGAGACGGCCACCGATGTGCAGGTGACATCGTGAAGAGTATAGAGGAGATAGCCCGGGCGATCGCGGCGCGTCGTCATGAGCTTCGCTTCCTTGATGTGCTGTCCCGTTGCGCACGCTTCTGCGAGCTTTGGCGAAGACTTGTCATACTGCTTGGTGATGCTCAGGTCCTGGAAGGACGCCTTGCCCGCTCCGCCGCCTCCGCCGTGCGACATCGAACCGGAATTCGACATGCCCCAGCTCCAGGAGAGAACTTCAATCTCGCCCTTATGACCGCCCGCGGCCGACTCGCCGTCGATCCCGTCGAGCTTGAGGAAGTAATCCGACGCCTCTGCTGCGCCCGCGACCTGGACCGGTGCGAATGCCGAGTCCGTCGCAACTGCCGCTGTCCATGCGTATCCGAGAAGCGCGAGAAGCGCTCCGATCGCTGCCGCTGCGATCATGCGAGTTCTGGAAATCGATGCTGTGCGCATATGTTTCTCAATAAGGGGAATCCCCGAAATGTGTAATAGGGTAGTTGTACCACGCTCACCTCGGCATGCAAGCCGCGGTATTTCCGGCGTGTGGTACGATACGGCGATGCCGACCGACGAGCGCAAAACCAAGATCTCCGCGATCGCCGCGAAGCGCCAGAAGGGCCTCGCACTCGTGATCGAGGATGTTTCGGACCCGCATAATGCCGAGGCGGCGATCCGTTCGTGCGACGCGCTCGGCGTCCAGGAAGCATATTTTATCTTTGGAAAAGAGCGTCCATTTGATCCGGCTAAGGTCGGCCGAGCGACGTCCGCATCCGCGAACAAGTGGCTCACGTTCCATGCCTTTCATTCTGTCCGAGAATGCTACGACGCACTTCACCGAGACGGCTATGTGATCGCTGCGACCGCACTCCATCATGACGCTGAGGATATCCAGCAGGCCGATCTCGCGATCCCGAAGCTCGCCATTGTGATAGGGAACGAACACCGCGGACTTTCAGAGGAGGCGATCACGCTGGCGGATCGCCGTATCGTGTTTCCGATGCGCGGCTTCGTCGAAAGCCTCAATCTCTCTGTTGCGGCAACGCTCTTTCTCTATGAAACGATCCGCCAACGCGAAGCGAAGGGAGGGGAGTGGCGCGTCTCTTCAGATGATGTTCTGGCACTCAAGCGACGCTGGCTCGGCGAAGATGTATTTTCAGATTCTGCGGAAAAATAAAACTGCCCCGATGAGACGGGGCAGTTTGTGAGATATTATCGGCGGTCGAAGAGTTCGCTCTCGGGGAAGCGGACCTTCGGGCGATCCGGCCCCTTGGCGCGATATCCGATCGACATGTATGCGAGCGTCTTTTGCTCCGGCGGATTGCCAAGCACTTTGTCGACGCCGTCCGGGTCGAATCCTTCCATTGGACACGCATCGATCTCCAATTCCATTGCTGCTGCAAGACCGAAACCGAGCGCGATGTAGGTCTGACGGGCAGCCCAGGCGAGTTCTGCACCCTTTTTTGCCTGCATAGCGCCGTGCATCATGCCGGTATACCCAGCCATCGCTTCCTTCGCCGCCGCGTCGCCACTTGTTGCGAGCTCGACGTATTCATCGACGCGCGCGTCAATATTGGTACGTGCCTGGAAGATCAGCACGTGCGAGGCATCCGTGACTTGTGCCTGTCCGTAAGAGACTTCCTTCAGCTTCTCGCGAAGGGCAGGGTCGGTGACGACCGTGACGTGGAACGGCTGCGTGCCGTACGACGTCGGCGCCATGCGGATCGCATGGAGGATCTTTGCGAGGTCGTCCTCCGAAACCTTCTTTGACGGATCAAACGCCTTGGTGGCGAAGCGCCAGTCGAGCTGGCTCAAAAATGTTTTGGACATATGGAGGAGTATACGCGACACGCTTTCAAAAGTAAAGTGTGGATTGCAAAATGTTTGCAATACGCCGCAGAAATTCGGTTCGCGCAAGCGCTATCTGTTTGTCGCACCCGCGGCGAGCGGGAAGGTGAGCGTGAATGTCGTTCCGCCTCCCGGTGCGCTCTCGACTTCGATCGCGCCGCCATGAAGCTCGATCACGCGCTTTGCGATCGCGAGCCCGATGCCCGTTCCGCGCGATCCCGATGTTGCTGGCGCGCGGCGGAATCGCTCGAAAAGGTGGGGAAGGAATTCCGGGTCGATCCCCGGGCCGGTGTCCGTGATGCGGAGATGAACGCGTCCGTTCTCGGTCTCAAGCGAGACGGCGATTTCCTTCCGTTCTCGTTCTCCCATATATTTGACCGCGTTTCCGAGAATGTTCACGATCGCGTCGGTGAGCTGCTTTTCGCGGCCGAGAATATGCGCGGGCTCCTTTGTCTGGACCTGCGAGGACAATGCGATCCCTGCTTCTTCCGCGGGAAGTGCTGCATACTCGGTGAGCTCGTCGACCAGCGCGGCGAGATCGATCGTCTCGGTCGGCGGTTCCTCGTTTCCATGTTCGAGCCGAGCGAGCGAGAGGAGGTCGTAGATATAGCGCGATGCGTGGTCGATCGAGTGTTCGAGCTCATGGAGATCGGCTGGGCCGACGCTCTCTTTTTTTGCGAGGCTCGCCTTCATGATTGCAAGCGGCGTCTGGAGGCCATGAGAGAGATCGATCATCATTCTCCTCTGTTCCTCTTGGAGCGTGGCGATCTCCTGAGTTCGTTCGATAACGCGTGCCTCAAGTTTCTCGGCATATTTACGCTGTTCTTCATACAAGAGCGCCTTTTCAAGCGCGATGGCGGTCTGGAGCGAAATATTCTCAAGAAGCGCCAGGTCATCCTTGCTGAACGGATCGCCGCTCCGCTTCTCCCATATGGAGAGGGTCGCAAGGACGCGATCTTCGGTCATCGCGAGTGCGACAAACTCAGGCAGTCCGCGGCTTTCGTCCATGCGTCGCTGGGCTGCTTCGATGATGCTGGCTCCACGCTCGTCGGTCGGCGGAATCACCGTGAGAAGCTCGCTCAGGGCGAAGACCCGAGTTTCTCCTGGAATGTCTCGTGCAAGCTTTTGCCCGATGGCTTCCAGGTCCTTCTCTGGAATTCCGAGTTCCGCTGCGGCATCACGGAGCAGATGGATGCGGACGTCCGTCGCTCGAAGGATGCGCGCGAGTGCCGCCGTGAGCTCGGTCGCAATCGACTCTGTCCGGTTATTGCGGTTTAAGATTCCTGTGATCTCGCGGATCGCAAGCGGGAGATCATAGTGGTCTTTGAAGAAGATTCGGTCGGTCCACGTGCGGAAGATACGCTCGAGCGCCGGGATTCCGATGAGTCCGAGGATGAGTGTGATCCCAGCGCTCGCAAACGCGGTGACGTCAGCGGCGATCTCGAATGCGACGCCGACCGCAGCGGCAACTGCAGTGTAGACCCCGATCGCGATCCCAAGGAGGAGCGTGAACAAGAAGCTGCGCTGGACGACGAAGCGGATATCGAGGAAGCGGTGCTGCGTGATGATATAGACCATGAACGCCGCGAGGACGAGCGAGAACGAGGGTCCGACGCCATTGAACGCGTCAATATCGAAAAAGACGGGAAGGATCGAATTTGTGAGAAGTCCGATGGCAAAAAAGATCACGTATCCGTACCAGAGGAAAGACAGCTGCTTGCGGAGCGGCTCGCGAGTCTCCGTGCGGGCCTTCCTGCGAAGGATGATGAGTGGCGCGATCAGGAGGATCGTCACCCAAAGTGAGTAGATGCCAGCAAGCGGCCCATTCTCAACGGAGATCGCATATCCGCCGATCACTGAGATCTCCGTGAAGAGTGCTCCGTCGAGCAGCGTGATCCCTGCGAGTCCAAGGGTGATTGGAAGGATCGCATATGGGATCCGGCCCTTCGGAAGCGCATTTTCTGGGAAGATCAGCGCAAACCAATATTTCGAAGCTGCAAGGATGAGCGCGAATGCATAGGATGTGTGCGCTGCGATGCGTGCTTCTTCGGAGAGGAGGATGAAGACGCTTCCGGCCCACCCGAGCACGCCGATCAAATGAACGATCATCAGGATCTCGATCAGGCCGAGCCGGCGCTTATGCAGAAGAATGCCGATCAGCAGTGCGTCGACAAGAACGCTCAAAAGGAGCGCGGATTGGACGGCGATTGCGGGAAGCGGCATAGCGGGGATGAAAAATGAGAGGCAATATGCCCCTCATTCGCAATCTAGCGGAGGTCGCGTCCCTCGTCGAGGTGCACCGGGACCGCGAGCATTTCGGCGAGTTCCCGCGAAAGCGTGATCCGGTGGTTCCAACGCCGAAGCGTGCGTGCCGCGATCTCGGTCGCATCTGCCGTATTTACCACGCACACGATCGGCGTATAGAGCGAGAACCATTTCGCATAGTCCGCCTGCTCCTCTTTGCGGAGAACCTGCTGGTTGGCGGGAGCGATCTCTTCGACCGATAATCCGAGGTGAGCGATCGTTCGGAGTGAAACATCGATGCCCGCAAAGATGATTTCGGAGATGCCGCGCGTTTCAGCGAGCGCGGCGAGTACCGCGAAGAGGAGCGGGAGTCCAATCTCTGTCCGCTCTAGTGCGAGGACGCTTTGTTCAGCGATTGTGCGCGATTGCCGACTTGCGAGCCATCCTTGAACATGCGGATCGCGGACAAAAAGGGAATTTGCGATTCGCCTATTGAGACCGATTACACCGGAAACAGTGTCACCGTCGATGATCGCAAGGAAGAGCTCTGGACCGTGCGTAAGCTGGAAAGAAAGCGCTTCCCGATATATGCGCTGTGCGAATGCGAGTGCGTTCGCGTACTCCGGTGTGCTGGGCGCAAGCAAGACGATCGTTTTCATGTTGCGCTCCTGCCGGCTGGCTTGGCGCTGCGAGTGAGGCGCGCGAGATGGCATTGATCCGCGTAGATGCTTCCAAGTGCGTTGATCACAAATCCTGCCTTTTGTGCGAGCGCGGTAAACTCCCGAGCGTCAAAGAAATGGAACCGCGTATCTTGGGCAATCGCGCGATTGTGGCGAGCGATCGCAGACATGGCGCGGGCCACGATCGGATTGTCGGGGAATGCCCGGCTGATCAGCGTGTGTTCACGCTCCGGACTCGCGTGTGCGCCGAGCCATGGTGCGTCCTCCCCGTCATCTTTAGCGTGCGCTTTGAGGACAAGGCCGTTCTCGTATCCGCGCTTCGGCGTGGCAATAACGAGCGCGCCATCAATGCGGAGTACGCGTGCGAATTCCCTGAGCGTTCTCAGCGGATCCTCGACGGCATACAGCGCGTTGATGCAGACAATCGCGTCGAACGTCTCTCGGGCGTAGGGGAGCGCGGCGTCGAGGTCTGCATGTTCGAACATGGCAGCCAGTCCGCACTTTGCGCGAGCGATCTCGAGCATCTCGTGTGAGCGATCGATCCCGATGACCGTCGGTTTGCGTTCGGACCATCGTGCGAGTGCAAGGATGGCAGCGGTCGCGTTTCCTGTGCCGGAGCCGGCGTCGAGGATATGCATATCTGGCGTGGGAGCGACGAGTGCTGCAGCATGCTCCATAAGCTCGCGATACGGCGTGAGCGCCGTGAGCGAATCGTAGACCTTGGCATATGCATCCCAGTTCACGCGCAGTACGCGCGTGGGCGTGGCAGCGGATTTCATTTTTTTATTCCTCCGCGTTTCCCGTTCCGATGCGTGTTGCGGGTATCCCGCGTTCATCTATGGGAAGAACGATCCACACTCACTATAGAGAGCGTGTCCTCGAGGGGGGCTCGAGAAAAGTTCAAATCCTGCTCGATTTTTTCTGAAGAAATCCTGGAGAAAGTATCAAATTGTGCCCCCGTCGGGCATTTCCTCGATCTCCATACGGTATCCGATCCCTTGGACGGTATGGATGAGCTTGCGCGCTCTTCCTGCGTCGATCTTCTTCCGCAAGCTCAAGACATGGCTTTCGATCGTGTTTGAGAATGGGTCCGCGGTCATGTCCCAGACATGTTCGATGATCATTCCGCGAGACAGTACGGTGCCTTTGTTTCGCATCAAGAGCTCAAGCATGGAATATTCCTTCCGCGTGAGTGGAATACGTTCCCCGTCGTGATAGGCCTCCCTTCGGTTTGTATCAAGGACGAGCGTATCAAGGACGAGCGTATCGTCGAGGATCTTCTGGGGGCGGCGCAACAGGGCCCTGATCCGCGCGACAAGCTCCTGGAGCGAGAACGGTTTAATCAGATAGTCGTCGGCCCCAGCATCGAGCATTTCGATTTTGGTGTGCGTCTCCGAGCGCACGGAAAGTACGAGGATTGGCGTCGCGATCCCCGCTGCACGCACTTCGCGACAGATTTCAAGACCGGTCTTCTTGGGAAGCATATTGTCGAGAATGAGGAGATCGTAGGAGTTCGTGCGCGCGAGATACGAACCCTGCTCGCCGTCGGCAACGACATCGATGGCGAAACACTCTGCCTCGAGGGTCTTTTTGAGAAAACCCGAGAGTACTTGTTCATCTTCAACCAGGAGAATGCGCATGTCTAAGCGTCCGAGAATTAGCCTGGATCTTCTCCAGGAAAATTTGATCTTTTCTCGAGATAAATTTCATCTTAGCAGATTAGGATAGTGAGTAAAGGTCCCCTGTTCGCGGATCTGTGTGATGGTGGGGATATTCATAGCTATGATGCATTCATCCAAACATCGTACGTTTTCCATCCTTCGCGATCCGAAGTTCTATGCGATTGCAGCGCTTGCGTTGGCGCTTCCACTCTGGGTCGGCAGCGTCCTGTTTGCCGACACCGTGGAGCGATTTTTTGCGACCAAACGGACCGAAGCCTTCCATGCGGTGCTTCGCGGCGATCTTGCATACGTTGAAGCGCAGGCCAGGCAGGCAGCAGAATCAGATCCTCTAGAGCTTGCGATCGCACGGAGAGACCGCGAGCGCGCGCTCGTGATCCTCGATGCGGAAATGCGTCGAAGAAACCTTGGAACAATGGTCGCGGTCGATCGTGACGGCATTGCGCTTGCTCGTGTGCCAGCGATCGGGAGTTACGGGGACTACGTCTCGGAGACTCAGCCGTGGGGGCGTGATGCCGCGCGCGGAGATGTGTCGGTGATGATCGGAAAAGGACGGACCTATCCGCTCGTGATGATTGCGGCGGCTCCGGTCATGGATGGCGCGCAGGTGCGCGGGGCGGTCTATGCCGGGTATCGGCTGGATAGCACGTATGCAGGGTCGCTTGTTGATCGCGTCGGTCATGAGATTGAGGTCGTCTTCTATTCAATGGACAACGGAATGATCGGGAGCAGTGTCACCGACCCTGAGCGTATCCGGCTTCTCGAAGGTTCGCTCAACGTCGGATCTGACTGGGTGCGTCATGGTCTCCCTGAGGCATGGATCGATCTTGGAGGAACGCGCTATTTTGTGAAAAACATCCAATTTGTCGATCCTGATGGTGTCGATCGAACGATCGGCGGCGCCCTCGTTCTTGTTCCTATTCCCTGGAAACTCGAGGTCGTGTTTCCTGCGTTCCTCGTTGCTCTTGCCCTTGCATGCATTGCGGCGACGATCCTTCCTGCGACAGATCGTCGCTCTCCCTTCCGGCACATGATGATCGGCGCAATCTTTCTCTATGCATTTCTCACGCTTGTCTTTGCTGGTGCCGCTCGCATTGATCGGCGGACGATCTCTGTTACTCCTGCTCCGTATGTGATCTACAATTCGACTGTCCATTTAATCCCGGTGCGAATGTCATTGATCTCGGCTCCGAGCAGCGGATTGCGATCGTACTCGATTCCGGGGGCGAGGCGATCAATGCCATCGAAATCGTGGTGCGATTTGATCCGCACAAAGTTCGCGTCGAAGAGTTGCTGACGACCAACTCGCTTTGTCCGGAGCACTTTTTTATCGAGCGGACTATCGACAATACTGCCGGGACGATCATGATCGTGTGCGGCCTTCCGTCTCCTGGGTTCACCGGGACGCGGGGGACGATTGCGGAGATTCTGCTTGAGCCAATCACCGAAGGAACATTCACGCTCGCTTTCGACGCCTCCTCAAAAGTTCTGGCGAATGACGGACTTGGGACAAATGTATTGCGTCAGGCCACAGATGCTGCCTATCAGGTCCGCGCCACCTCGCCTGCACCCTCGCTTACCCGATCGGTGCCCGTATTCTCTCCGACGCACCCCAACCCGAGTCGCTGGTACAACCGCCGCTCTGCGCGGTTCCTCTGGACACCCGCGACGAGTACGCGCTATTTCTATGCATGGGATCAGAATCCGCGCACCGTTCCATATCCGGGAACGCTCGCGCCGAACGGGCGGATCGATGTGAATGCTGGCCCAGATGGGGAATACTATTTTCATCTGGTTGCGGAACGCGGAGGTATTCGCGGACCCGCTTCGCATACGCGCGTGAAGATTGATGTCTCTCCTCCAGCTTCGCCGAACATTCGCGCGAGTGCCGAGAGCGTCTCGGTGGGCGATATTGTGCGATTCGAATTCTCGAGTCTCGATGCCACGAGCGGCCTGCAGCCGAATTACTACGTGAATATCAACCGGTCGATCTTTCTTCCGACACTTCCGTCCGTCTATGTGCCATTTCTTGATGCGGGGGTCCATGAGGTTACAGTTCGGGTTTTCGATAATGCGGGAAATTCGAGTGACGCCGTGATGGAGATTACAGTTGGAAAGAAATAAAGACCGGCACCTTATGGTGCCGGATGCGCTGTCGGTTTGCGGAGCGAGAAGATCGTCATAAGGCCGTTCATGAGCACGGAACATGCTGGAAAGAGCGTGTCGGCAATGGCGCTCGTCGGGGCCGCAAGAAGAGCGAATACTCCGCCGCTTCCGAAGAGCATCCAGACGACAGGGCGTTCTTCGGCCGGGAACCGGAATGCCTTCAGGAGAGCGGGGGAACCGGCGCACGCGATCGCTGCAACGGATGCGATTAGGCCTTCTTTCGGACCCAGAACGACCCAGATCACCAGCGATGCAACGACTCCTGAGAGTGCGAAGGTATCCATCGATCCCCAGGTCCATCCGCCTTGTCGGATGAGGAGCGTGGTGACGATGATGGCACCAACGGTAAATGCCAGGACGAGCCAGGGCGAACCGCCGTCTGCGATCGTGGTCACGAGCGAGATGAGATCGAGGGTGGTCCAGAGGCTCCAGGTTGCGATCGACTGTCGGATTGATCCGTTGAGGATTCCGCAGATAAGCGGAATGTACGCGAGCGCGACGGCGATCCCGCTCGCATAGGCAAGCCATTCGCGCATAGGAAACTCCTTTCTCACGTGAAAGAACGTCGAGATCATACCCTCTCTCCCTTGATCTGTCGATCGTCGTCTGGATGCGCGGAAGCGCAAGGGATGCTACCATCCTCGATATACCGTCGCGGATATTCGGCGGAAAACCAAAAACAGCAATGGAAGCCATTCAGAACGTTATCATCGGATTCGGATACGTGGGTGTCACGCTTGCCGTCTTCGCCGAGTCCGGTATCTTTGTCGGCGCGTTTCTCCCTGGTGATTCGCTCCTCTTTACGCTCGGACTCCTGGCATCGCAGGGACATTTCGACATCGCGATACTCCTCGGGCTCACGATCGTTGCTGCGATCACCGGAGACACAGTCGGTTATCGGTTCGGAAGGTATGTCGGACCGAAGATCTTTTCGCGCGAAGATTCATTCTTTTTCCGCAGATCGCATGTGGAGAAGACCAGGGCGTTCTATGAGCGGCATGGCAAGAAGACGATCATTCTTGCGCGCTTCGTGCCGATCGTCCGGACATTCGCACCGATCTTGGCCGGAGTCGGCGGGATGGAGTATCGCACGTTTCTTTCATACAACGTGATCGGAGGGATCGGATGGTGCACGAGCATGCTCGGGGCGGGCTATCTGCTTGGGAATATGTTTCCAGGTATCGATCGCTATCTTGAGTGGATCATCTTCGGCATCATCGGTCTTTCTGTCCTGCCGATCGCGATCGAGTTTTGGAGGGGATGGCGGGCGGATCGCCGTGCGCACAGCACATAGCACGCTTATGCCAGTCGCCAAAAAAGCAAAGGAGAGTGCGGCAGATGTCGTGGTCATCGGTGGCGGGCCGGCGGGCATGATGGCCGCAGGTCGTGCGGCCGAATGCGGCGCGGAGGTGATTCTTCTTGAGAAGAATCCGTCGCTCGGCAAAAAGCTGCTCATTACCGGCGGAGGACGGTCGAACGTCACGAACGCGGAAAAGGACATCCGCGTCCTGCTCGCCAAATATGGCAAAAGCGCAAAATTTCTCCACAGCGCGTTTGCGCGATTCTCGAATGCGGATGCGCTCGCGTTTTTCCATGCGCACGGCATGCCGACCATCGTCGAAGCTGAGGGGCGAGCGTTTCCGAAGACCGAGCGTTCAGCGTCGGTGCTTGAATGTTTGGAACGATATCTCGCAGAAGTGCGCGTCCGTGTGCGCCCATCCGCGACGGTGCTTGGGTTTACCACAGAAGACGGCCGTGTCACGGGCGTGCGGCTTTCGGGAGGGGAGCGCATCCTCGCGAGGACGATCATTTTGGCGACCGGGGGAACGTCGCGTCCGGATACCGGTTCGACAGGGGACGGTTTCCGCTGGCTTTCGGAACTCGGTATCCCGGTCCGCCTGCCCGACCCTGCGCTTGTGCCGATCAAAACTTCCGACGCGTGGATGCACAAGCTCTCGGGTCTCGCATTCCAGCGCGCGAAGGTGACGGTGACCTCTGGTGGGACGATGCACGATGCTCGCGTGGGAAAGGTACTGTTTACGCATTTCGGGCTCTCGGGTCCGCTCATTCTCAATATGAGCCGTGGGATCGGTGAGCTGCTCCGCTATGGCGCGGTGACGCTCGCAATCGATCTTTTTCCCGACGAAGACCAGGGAACATTTGACCGGCGGTTCCATGACACGCTGCGTTTGCTGCAGAACAAGAAGCTTCGGAACGCGCTTGAGGCAGTCGTTCCCTCTGCGCTCGCGCATGCGATCCCGCCCGTGCTCGGGCTCGATCAGGACAAGCAGGTCAACAAAGTTTCGCGTGAAGAGCGGCTCCAGATCGTGAAATTTCTGAAGGGTGTTCCCGCACATCCGACCAAAGTGCTCGGCGTAGAGAAGGCCGTCGTGGTCTCCGGAGGTATCGCACTCGCGGAGATCGATACTCGGACGTTCGCGACGCATGACTACCCGAATCTTTTTGTGACGGGAGATGTCCTTGATATCGATCGTCCATCTGGAGGATATTCGTTGCAGCTCTGTTGGACGAGCGGATATGTCGCAGGGACCTCAGCGGCCGAATATACAAAACACCGAGCAGATTGATGTGCTCGGTGTTTTTGTTTCAGTGCTCAGAGAGCTATTCGTGATGGTGCGATCGATGTGACTCTTCCGTCCAGATCACGAACGTGAATTTCTTCTGTCCGTTCCCAAGGTCGAGTTCGAAGATGGCAGGCTTCCCATCACCGCCTTCGCGGATCATCGTGCCCCACGATCCGGGTTCATCGTTTGCTGCGCTCGCGGCTGCGGTGGTCGTTCCAGCCGTGCCGTCCTGGTGCGCGTAGATCGTTGCGAGCTCTTCGTAGTCATGGGTGTTCGGATGCTGGTTCGGGACCGGATCGTTTGAGTAATCCATGCACGTGCCGAGCGGGGTGTTCGCAAAATTCTCATCCTGGTGATCGAGGCCGAACGTGTGTCCGATTTCCTGGCACATGACCAGGTTGCGCCATGCCGGCGTGTTGTACTTCGCGGTGTTGAAGTATGTGTCGTTCATTTTGACCGTTCCTTGGGCGATGTGCCCGCCGGAGGTCCAGATCGATGCGATGCCGAGCCAGCCGTTGTTGCCATAGCGGCTATTGCAGATCTCGACGCGGCCGGGGATGGCCTTGCAGTTCTTCGGGCTCGTCATGCCAGTTGTGACGACGGTGTCGAGGACCTCGGATGCGCTCCAGTCTGCCGAAGAGGTCTGGAGATACGCATCCCAGACGCTTGAGACATTGTCGCCAAGCATGAGTGTGAACGGATTTGCGGTGCGATACCAGTGATACGTGCCCCACGAATGGTCGGCAGAGGCGATGAGCGCGGTGCCGGCGGCCATGAGGGCGATCGATGCGGTGAGAACGATGCGTGCGGTGCGATGCATAGGGCTTCGGATATGATTAATGGGCCTCAATAGAATGGTATCCGTGATGATAGCAATGTGAATGGCGTCTGTCACGCCCTCTCGCCGGAGCGGCAGACCTGGGGTAGGATAGAGACATCTTTATCCGGGATCTCGTCACTTTTCATCTATGACGTTGTTTCGCACCCCGTTTTTCTCTGTGCTCGCCCTCGCGCTCACTGCCGCATGTTTCTCCGGCGTGAATAATTTTTTGACCAAAAGCGCGCTGTCGGTCATCGGCGACCCGATCCTCTTTACGACCCTGAAGAACGTCGTCGTTGCAGTTGTTCTTGCGGGATTCTTTCTTGTCTGGAAGAAGCGGGAGGAATTGCGGGGACTTTCGCGCGCTGATCTCGCGAAGCTTGCCGCGATCGGCGTCATCGGCGGATCGATCCCGTTCGCACTCTTTTTTACCGGACTCTCAATGACCTCCGCGCTCTCCGGCGCCCTCATTCACAAGACGCTCGTGCTCTGGATCGCACTCCTTGCGCTTCCGTTCCTCGGCGAGCGGCTCTCACTCCTCTCTGGTCTCGGCATCGCACTGGTGTTCGGCGCGAATGCGTTCATTGGAGGGTTCAAGGGAGTCACATTCGGGAGTGGGGAGCTTCTCATCCTCGCTGCGACCCTCTTTTGGGCAACGGAGCAGGTCATCGCGAAGAAAGTTCTCGCGCAGGTCTCTGCAGTCACGGTCGCGTCCGCCCGCATGGTGCTTGGATCGCTGCTTCTGATCGGATTTCTCGCGGTGACCGGACGGCTCAGCGGCATCGCAGAGGTGACGCTTCTCGGGTGGGGGTG
>DATIBL010000031.1:0-10065 GCA_035457505.1 Minisyncoccota bacterium
ATCTGGATCGCAAGGCATATGGTGCCGATCCCGCAAAGCTGATCGCGCTCAAGACCAAACAAATGACGCAGGCGGTGAAGATCCTCGATTTTGAGACCGCCGCGATCCTGCGCGACGAGATCCGCATCCTCGAAGGTTCCGCACCGAAGGCCAAAGCGGGGCCGAAGAAGCCAAAATCGTTGCGCTGATGTGCGTGTTTGCTAGCATGGGGCAAGATGCTCCATGCGAGTTCGTCTCGTGCCAAAGAAAACAACCGTGTACCTCATCGAAGAGAGTGCGTTCTTTGCGATCCTGCTTCTCCGCGGAATTGCAGATCGACTTACATCGATCACTCGACGGGGGACCAAGACGCAACCGGCAGTCTCATTTCCGCACCTTCTCAGTGCGATGGACAGCATCGTGATCCTTCTGCTCTCGCATCTTTCGGTCACCGAACTGCGCGCGGTTGAGATCGATCTCTCGGTCCGTCACGGTATCACCTTCGATGCCGGGCTCACGTTCGAGCCCGATCCATCGCAGCCGCCCGGTTCGCCTTTGCCGCAATCGAAGCCTCTCCAGGTTTCGCTACCGGAGCTCGTTGATTGCGTCGCTATGCTCTATCTCATGATCGATCTGTACTTCGATCTCGCTGATCTTGAGAGTAAGGACCCTACGCGGGTTGAAGCTGGCATGCTTGCGTCGCCCGCGCTCCAGGCGCTCGCATTGCAGCTCTCTGGGTGCATTCTTCTCGATAAAACGATTCGTGCGCACTTTCGTACATATCGCGCATCGGACGAAGCGAAGAAGGTCGGTGATCTGGTCGCTCTCATCTGAAACAAAACCGTGGATATCCGCGGTTTTTTCTGTGTTTTCTCTGCTCTCACATGGTATACTCGAAGCATTCGGGAGATCCGGATGCTTCTCTCTTCTTTCTCTATGATTGCCGCAAGCGTTGGGATCGGTGCAGCAGACAATGCGTACAAGGCTGGCGCCGAGGCCTGCGCAGACGCGCTCGAAAATCTCCCCGACAAAAAGGCAGACCTTTTGCTTGTCTTTGGGTCCATCACCTTCGACCAGGACAAAATGATCGAGGGCATCAAGGCGATCGCGCCGGATACGCCGATGGTGGGATGTTCGACGGCTGGCGAGATCTCCACCGAAGGCCTCTCGACCTCGAAGACGGTCGTCATTATGGCGATCAAATCGGACCAGATGCGCTTTCATACCGCTGCGGGGCACCACATCCTTTGGAATTCGCGGCAGGCGGGGACCGACCTTGCGAGTACGATTCAATACAACTCGCGCAATTACGCCAGCTCGGCGCTTGTGTTTGCCGATGTGATCTCCGGAGGCGGCGAGGAGACCATTGCGGGTATGCAGGAGCGGCTCGGCATCCATTTCCCGCTTTTTGGCGGGGCGGCGAGCGATGACCTGCTTTTTTTCGAGACCTATCAATATCTCGACGGAAAAGTGTTTTCCGGTTCCGCGGTCGGGGTCGGATTCTCGGGGGATTATCACGTCGCCGGAATTTTGTCGCATGGATTTTTCCCGATCGGACTTTCGCACAAGGTCACCCGCTCTCAGGGGGGGACGCTCTACGAGCTCGACGGGCTGCCTGCAGTATCGGTCTACACCGATTACTTCGGTGAGGAGCATGTCGGCGAGCTGCGCGAGGGTTTGCTTTCGAATCTCGCAGTCAACTATCCGCTTGGCGTTTTTCTGCCGGGCTCGAGCGATGCGATCATCCGTACTCCGGTGTTTGTCGATCGCAAAGGCGCGATGACGTTCACTGCCGCGATTCCCGAAGGCTCTGAGGTGCGCCTGATGATCTCCGGCAAAGAAGAGGGCCTCGAGAGTGCAGAGACCGCCGCGCGCAATCTGCTTGCGTCGCTCGGCGGACAGCAGCCCAAGGCCGTGCTCGTCATCAACTCTGTCGCGCGCAAGAAGATGCTCGGACTCGATGCCGACGAAGAGATCCACATCATTCAAAACGTGATCGGCCGCGATGTTCCGATGGCCGGATTCTATAGTTATGCGCAAGTTGGAGGACCGTATGTCGATCGCGTCCCATTTCATAACGGCGGGATCATGATCGTCGCGCTTGCCGAATAGGTCTCGCGCCGATACCATAAACACGTATGGGGCACGTTCCAAGCGTAGGCAGCAGACTCAATTCCACGACATGGATCGTGGATGCACGCTGGTATTACGCCACGCTCGCGTTCTTGCTCGGACTCATCACAGAGCGCAACGTCGAAAGTCAGGGATTCTACGACGCAGCGCTTTTTGCGATGTATGGCGCGATCCTCGTGCTGAATGGATTTTTCCATTTCGTGATCCGCGATCCCGCACGGACAGAGCAGCTCTCCAAGCACGTCAATTCGCTCAACATGGCCCAGATCGGACTTGATCTGCTCTTCTTCCTTGTCGTGACGATCATTACCGGCAGCGGCGTCGAGAGCATTGCGCATTCCTTCTTCTTCATTCCGATCATTGTTTCGACGATCCTTTTCGGTTTTCGCGGAGCGATCACTGTCGCAGGTGTTTCCGGACTCTTCGTCCTGATCACCGTGCTCATTAATTATGATTTCTTCGCATATCTTTACGCTACGGCTCGCGGGTTTCCGACCGAGAACCCGGCTGCATCCGGCCTTCTCTGGGTCGAGCTCGTAAAGGCGGGAATTCTCTTCATCATTTACCTGATGACGGGATTCTTCGGCGGATATATTTCGCGGTTGATGCGTGCACGCGACCTTCTCTTGATCGAACAGATCGAAAAAAGCGAGCAACAGGTCGCGCAGCTCGAAGCACTGACTAAAGAGTTCGATCACTCCGCGAAGCTGCTTGTGCGCCGCGATCTTGAGCTTTCGAATGCCAACCAAAAACTCACGCAGCTCGATCAGATGAAATCCGAGATCATCTCCGTTGTCGCGCATCAGCTCCGCACGCCGCTTTCTGCGATCAAATGGACGCTGAAGATGCTCGTCGACGGTGATGTCGGGTCGATCACCGATGAGCAGAAGACGCTGCTTGAGAAAGGATACGAATCCAACGAGCGCATGATCACGCTCATCAATGACATGCTTTCGGTGGATCGGCTTGAATCTGGTAAATTCAAATACAGTTTCGTCCCAGTACAGTTCGAGGAGCTTGTGAGCGGCATGATCGAAGAACTGCTTCCGGTCGCGACGCAGAAGAACGTACGTATCGAGTTCATGCACCCAGAGAAGGATCTGCAGAAGATCAAGGTCGATCCCGACAAGATGCGCGATGTGCTCCAGAATCTGATCGACAATGCGGTAAAATACTCCAACCCCGGGGGTGTTGTGAGCGTCCGTGTGGCCGAAGAGGACAACATGCTCCATTTTTCGGTCAAAGACGCGGGCATCGGGATTCCGCAGGATCAGCAAGAAAAGATCTTCTCGCGTTTCTTCCGTGCGACCAATGCGATCCATATGCAGACCGACGGTTCGGGACTTGGGCTCTTTATCGCGCAGAGCGTGGTCAAGCGTCATGGCGGCCGGATCTGGTTCGAGAGCGCCGAGCAAACCGGCACCACCTTCCACGTCAGCTTGCCGTTTTCCCAGTAGGGAACGCTAGTATATACTGGAGTCCATCTTCTCCGACTTCAGAAATTCATCACCTCACATTATGACAGACCCGCTTCCCATGATCTTCGTTGTCGATGCCGACCAGGCCTTTCGCGAAACGCTGCGAGAGGAATTGTCTGCGGCTGGATATGGCGTATCTGTGTTCGAAAGCGGCACAGAGGCGTTCTCTGCCATCGAGGCATCAGTCCCCGAAATGGTCGTCCTCGCGATCGAGCTTCCGGATCAAAGCGGGCTTGATATTCTTGCGACGATCCGCTCCGATGCCGATGAGCGCGTCGCCAAGCTCCCCACCGTTGTGATCTCCGCGTCAGGTGCGCTCGGGGAGATCTCGGAGGCGATCAAGCTCCGCATCAGCGATTACATCGTGCGGCAGACCTATCGCCCGGGCGATCTTCCGGCCAAGGTGCGCAAACATCTCGCGAACACTGGCGGTATTCCTGCGGGGCCAGCGACCGCCACGGCGGCTCCGATTCATGAGATGAGCATTCTGATCGTCGAGGATGACAAATTCCTCCGCGATCTGGCCGTACAGAAGCTCGAGAAGGAAGGGATAAAAACCTTTGCCGCAATGGATGGCGAGCAGGGGATCGCAATCGCGACAAAGGAGATCCCCGATGTCGTTCTACTCGATATTCTTCTTCCGGGTATCGATGGTTTTGAGGTGCTGACCCGCATCAAGCAGGACCCGGCGCTCGTGAAGACCACGGTGATCATGCTTTCGAATTTTGGCCAGCGCGAGGATATTGATCGTGCCAAAAAACTCGGCGCGGAGCAGTTTCTCATCAAAGCAAGCTATACCTTGGACGAGATCATCCAGGAGGTGAAGAAGGTAATCAGCCGTAAGCAGCATCCCGCATGATCGCACGAGGAAAAGTCGTGGATCACGCGATCGAGTCGTTCATGGACGACATTGCAAAGCGCAATCCAGGTGAACCCGAGTTCCACCAGGCTGTCTCAGAAGTCGCCGAAGCTGTTTTGCCGTATATTGCCGATCATCCCGAGTACGCATCTGCGCGGATCTTTGAGCGCATGGTCGAGCCGGAGCGCATCGTGATCTTCCGTGTGCCGTGGGTGAATGACGCTGGCGAGATCCAGGTTGCGCGAGGATATCGCGTGCAGTTCTCAAGCGCGATCGGTCCCTACAAGGGCGGCCTGCGCTTCCATCCGACCGTCAATCTAAGCGTGCTCAAATTCCTCGGATTCGAGCAGATCTTCAAGAACGCGCTGACGACGCTTCCGCTCGGCGGGGGAAAGGGCGGCTCCGATTTCGATCCCAAGAGCAAGTCCGATGCCGAAGTGATGCGATTCTGTCAGTCATTTATGACCGAGCTCTATCGCCATATTGGCGAGGATACCGACGTCCCGGCGGGCGATATCGGCGTGGGTGCGCGCGAGGTGGGATACTTGTTCGGCCAGTACAAGCGCATCCGTGCGACGCACACCGGTGTTCTCACTGGAAAAGGCTTCGGATGGGGCGGCTCGCTCCTTCGACCCGAGGCAACGGGCTACGGCTGCATCTATTTTGCTGAAGAAATGCTCGCGCGGGCTGGACAGTCGATCCGCGGCAAGAAAATCGCGATCTCTGGTTCGGGAAATGTCGCGCTTGGGGCGGCGGAGAAAGCGCTTGATCTTGGAGCAGCTGTCATCACGCTTTCGGATTCTGAAGGAACGATCCACGACCCAGAAGGGATCACTGCCGAGAAGCTTGCGTTCGTCAAAGATCTCAAAAATATCCGCAGAGGGAGAATTCGCGAGTACGCTGAGCGCTTCAGGGTTGAGTTCCACGAACGAGGGAAACCCTGGACGATCGCGTGCGACGTCGCGATTCCCTGCGCGACGCAGAATGAACTCGATGAGCGCGACGCGGCAACGCTTGTGAAGCATGGGGTGATCGCGGTCGCCGAAGGTGCCAACATGCCGTGTTCGCCCGAAGCTGTCCGAACATTCCAGAGCGCAAACGTACTCTTTTCACCCGGAAAAGCTTCAAATGCCGGCGGTGTTGCCACCAGCGGCCTCGAAATGTCTCAAAACAGTGTCCGGATCTCCTGGACTGCTGACGAAGTAGACGCGAAACTCCGCGAGATCATGCGCGGGATTCATGGCACCTGCGTACGCTATGGCACGAACGACGATGGTTCCATCGATTATGTTCGCGGCGCGAATATCGGCGGATTCGTGCGCGTCGCCGACGCAATGCTCGCACAGGGTGTCGTATAATGCGGAGATTGATCGGCTCCCGATCAATCCTTTTTCTTGGATGCTTCCCGCTCAGGATGCGCAGTAAGCTCAAGCGTGGCAAGCAGCGGGAGATGATCCGACACGCGTGAATCGATCGTGGCGTACTCGATGATCTTGAAATGCTTGGACGGGAAGATCCAGTCGATGCGACGTTTTGTTTTGGGATAGGTGATCTGCGAGTTGTCGTGATGCGCATGGGCAAAGATCGGCAGGCCTTTCACGAGTGTTTCCAGGCTTCTGTCGAGCGGTCGTGCAAAATGCGAATTAAAATCGCCGGAAAGAATGAACGGCGTATCGATTGCGCGGAAATGCTCGATGATCTCGTTCATCTGCTTTTCCCGCGTCGCACGCGAAAGAATGTTGATCCACGTCGCATGGATCGACGCCACAGAGATCACTTTGCCGCTCGGGAGCTCGATCTCGCAAAAGACGAATCCTTTGCGCGGGGTGGGGAATGTCTTTCGAAACGGACGCGAGACGGCTTTTTTGATCGGATGCTTGGAGAGGATCGCTGTGCCGTAGACGGCCTTTTTGGCGCTCACGTGATCGCCGAAGAACGCATAGGGATATCCGGTCATCTGCTGGAGCTGATCGAGCTGGTCCACGTAGTCCGAGAGCCAGGCATGCTGGTCGATCTCCTGCAGCGCGACGATATCTGCCCCGGAATCCTTCACGAGCGCAGCGATTCGCTCCAGATTGCGGAGGATCTTGGCACGCGGAACCTTTACGGGAACGAGCGGGGTCACGGTATGGCGGCCGTGCATCATATTGAGCGAAAGGACGGTGACGCGCTTCCGATGCATATCGTCGAGCTTACCATTTGCAACGTTTTTGCGCACGGTTTTGCGAAACTTGTCAAAAGCGGTTAGGATGCGTGGATGAAGAAGACCGCGAGGGTCAGCGCCCAGGACGAGATCATCGTCCGCGGAGCCAGAACCCACAATCTCAAAAACATCACCGTCTCGATGCCGCGCAATCGGATGATCGTCTTTACCGGCCTCTCGGGATCGGGTAAATCATCACTGGCATTCGACACCATCTTCGCAGAAGGCCAGCGCCGCTACGTGGAGTCGCTTTCGGCATATGCGCGGCAATTTCTCCACCAGATGCAGAAGCCCGATGTCGACGAGATCGTCGGTCTTTCTCCGGCCATCTCTATCGACCAAAAGTCGCATTCATCGAATCCGCGCTCCACGGTCGCCACGATCACGGAGATCTACGATTATCTCCGCGTGCTCTTCGCTCGTGTCGGGACGCCACACTGCCTCATCTGCGGCAAGCCGATCAAACGTCTCACGAACGAGGAGATCATTGGTCTCATTCTCGAGAAAGTCGCCGATATCGGTACGCATGCGCCCAAGGATTCGGTTTTTGGCGTCCCGTATTCGACGCTGAAGCTTTCACTTTTTGCGCCGCTTGTGCGCGGCCGCAAGGGAGAATACTACCAGCTGCTCTACGACATGCTCGGGAAGGGCTATTCCAAGGCTCGCGTCGACGGGAAAATGAAGAATCTCCGCGAGCAGATCATTCTCGCAAAGCAGAAGAAGCACGACATCGATATTCTCGTCGACGAATTTTTCATTTCTGAATTCCGCGATCATGCGGATGCGACGCGTGAACGTCTTGCGGAGGCGCTGGAGCGCGCGCTCGAGGAGTCTGAGGGGCTCGTTCGCCTCGTCATCGGCGAAGACGACACGCTCGTGAGCGCAAAATTCTCGTGCCCTGACGATGGTTTTTCGTATCCCGAGATCGAGCCGCGACTCTTTTCATTCAATTCGCCCTACGGCGCATGCAGTGCCTGCAACGGCCTCGGAACCAAGCATCTCTTCGGTGATGAGCCGTGTGAGACGTGCCACGGCGCTCGGCTGCGCGAGGAGGCGCTCCACGTCACTATCGGTGATCAGATCGTGAAGGGCGAATCAGTTGCGGGCAAGAGCATCGTCGATGTGACGAGCATGTCGATCGAGGACGCCACGGCATTCTTTGCAGACATTCCGCTCTCGAAAAAAGACAAGGAGATCTCCGCGGTTGTGATCAAGGAGATCCAGTCGCGCCTTTCCTTTATGCTCGACGTTGGCATCGGCTATCTGACGCTTGCGCGTCGGGCGAATACGCTCTCAGGAGGAGAAGCTCAGCGTATCCGGCTCGCCTCACAGCTCGGTTCAAAACTCGTCGGAGCACTGTATGTTCTCGACGAACCGACGATTGGCCTTCATCAGCGCGATAACGACCGTCTCGTGACTACGCTCCGCGATCTTTGCGATATGGGGAATACCATCATCGTGGTTGAGCACGATGAAGACACGATCCTCGCATCGGATTACCTCGTCGATATCGGCCCCGGCGCCGGAGTTCACGGCGGACACGTCGTCGTCGCGGGCGAGCTTGCTGACCTCTTGCTCGATACCAAGCAGCGCTCGCTAACGCTCGACTATCTGCGCGGTGATGCCGTGATCCCGCTTCCGGAGAAGCGTCGCGATGCAGAAAAGGGCACCCTGGCAATCCGAGGAGGAAAAGCAAACAATATTGCCAATTTGCATGCCGACATTCCGCTTGGACGGATGGTCGCGATCACCGGCGTTTCCGGCTCGGGTAAATCGACCCTGCTCTACGACATCGTGCATCGCAATCTGCAGGCGCGCTTCGATCGTCGTCTGCGCTCGCCGCAAACATACAATTGCGCCTCGTTCTCGGGTTCCGAATATCTGCATCGCGCGATCTTGATCGATCAATCGCCGATCGGCCGCACACCGCGCTCAAATCCTGCCACCTACACTGGTGCATGGACCTTTGTTCGCGACCTCTTTGCCGAGACCGAAGAAGCCAAATTCCGCGGATGGAAGGCGAGCCGCTTCTCGTTCAACGTGAAGGGCGGGCGCTGCGAGGCATGCGAGGGCAACGGCATGATCGCTGTCGAGATGCACTTCCTCCCCACGGTGTATGTTCTCTGTGATGTCTGCCAGGGCAAGCGCTTTATGAAGGAGACGCTCGATGTGAAGTACAAAAAGAAGAGCATTTATGACGTCCTCAAGATGACAGTCGAGGAAGCATACACGTTTTTCCTCGACATTCCGGCCATTGCGGATCGCTTGAAGACGCTGAACGAAGTCGGTCTCGGATATCTTGAGCTCGGGCAAAGCGCGACGACGCTCTCCGGCGGCGAAGCACAGCGCGTGAAAATTGCCTCTGAGCTCTATCGTCCGCATCATGAGCGCTCCATTTATCTCCTCGATGAACCGACGATCGGACTGCACTACGAAGACGTCCGCAAGTTGATCGAGATCCTTCAGACGCTCGTTGCACGCGGAAATTCCGTCCTTCTGATCGAGCACAATCTCGATGTCATCAAATCTGCCGACTACATTCTCGATATCGGCCCCGAGGGAGGGAAGGGCGGCGGCAAACTGATCGCGAAAGGAACGCCCGAGGAAGTCGCTGCGAATCCCAATTCGTTCACGGGGGCGTATCTGAAAAAGCACCTTAAGAAGGCGAAGAAGAAGGCTTTGGAGAAGTAGGAGTGTCCAGAGCGGGGACGATCTCCATTCCGCGCTCCTTCAGGATTGCTGCAGCGTCGGCTACGATCTCGCGCATCGAAAGATCGCGTTTTGCGTCGTTAAACCGTGCGGGGATTTCCGCAAACAGTTTCGTGAAGATACGCTCGAGTTCTTGCTCGTTGTCGATCCTCCGGTCGCCTTCAAGAAGCTCAAGCTTCTTGTCCGTTACTGCATGGCGGAGAGCCGAGAGACGTCGTGCGACCAGGCGCTCGATCATCGGCCCGTTATGATCAGCGTATTTCGTGAAAAGCAGCGTCCGTTCAGCGATCCGTGCGATCGCAAGCAGGGGATCATTCGCATCTGCTTTAGCAGCAGAACGCATGCCCTGCACTGCCTTTTTCGGTGTCGCGATTGCTTTTGATACGGTCATGCGTTTCGGCATCCCGCTATTATCGCACGAGTATGCGCGCTCGCAGCTCTGGATGCGCGATTGCACCACATCGCGCACTCTCCTACAATGCCCAACATGGATATCTCGGGATACAAAGCCGCCAAATTGCCCGATCAGCCGGGCGTTTATCTCTTTCGCGATGCGTCAGGGAAGATCCTCTACATTGGCAAAGCGACCTCTCTTGCGAGCCGCGTACGGAGCTATTTTTCTGACGATCTTTTGCATACGCGCGGAAAGCATCTTGTCGATATGGTGACGACGGCATCGACGATCGACCATCAAACGACAGATT
>DATIBL010000032.1:0-2676 GCA_035457505.1 Minisyncoccota bacterium
GGACCGTTCCCGGGCGGAAAAGAGCTTCGGATCGCGCTCGACCTCGTTCGCCGGATCTTTCCGTTCCGCTCATCCTGCGTCCCGAACTCTGGAAGGCCCTGTTTCGATCGCCAGATCGGACTTTGCCCCGGCGTGTGCAGCGGCGAAATGAGCCGTACGGCCTATGCGCGAAGAGTTCAGGATATCCGACTCTTTTTCGAGGGCAAGAAGGGAACCCTTGTCGCAGGACTTCGGCGCCGAATGCGAACGCATGCCGCGAAGCTCGAATTCGAGGAAGCCGGCCGGATCAAGCGCATGATCGCTGCGCTTGCCCACATCAACGACGTGGCGCTGATTCGCGATGAGATCCGTGAGCGATCTGCACACGGAGCGACGCGAGGCGAGCGATCGGTGCGGATCGAAGCGTATGATATCGCACATATCTCAGGGACGTACCCGGTCGGCGTGATGGTCGCCGTGGAGGGCGGAGAAACGCTGCCGAGCGCATATCGCAAGTTCATCATTCGCTCGGAGCGCGGCAACGACGACGTCGGGAATCTCGAAGAAACGCTCATGCGCCGCCTCGCGCATCCGGAGTGGCGCTATCCCGACCTCATTGCCGTCGATGGAGGCGTACCGCAGAAGCGCCGTGCCGAAGCCGTGTTGCGAAAGCACAATGTTCGGATTCCGGTAATCGCGGTCGTCAAAGATGATCGCCATCGCCCCAAGGCCTTTCTTGGGAGTGCGTCTCTGGCGACGCTCTATAAAACTGCGCTTTTGCTCGCGAATTCCGAGGCGCATCGCTTTGCCGTGTCTTTCCATCGCGCGAGACGGGACAAGCTGCCAAAGAGCAAAGCCTGAAAAGCACAGTGCATATCGCGCGTATGCGTTCGCCGAGAGGGGCGGTATACTGTTCCTATGACGCATCTTATCCGTGTCGGTGTTTTGCGCGGCGGTCCCTCGAGCGAGTACGATGTTTCGCTCAAAACGGGCGCGTCGGTGCTCAAACATCTTCCGGAGGATCGCTATCTTCCGGTTGATGTTTTCATCACAAAGGACGGCCGCTGGGTTGTGTCCGGCGTGGAGATGCTTCCCTCCGGCATTGCAGATCATGTCGATGTCGTATGGAACGCGCTCCATGGAGCCTATGGAGAAGATGGCAAGGTTCAGCGCATTCTCGAATCGATCGGCATTCCCTATACCGGCTCTCGTGTCGTGCCGTCTGCGCTCGGTATGCATAAGGAACATGCGAAGCGGCAATTTTCTCGAGCGGGTTTACGTACGCCCCGAGGCATCGTGGTCGAGCGCGACGCCGATCTCTCTGAAGCCGCGTTCGATATTTTCCTTGCGTGGGATCTTCCTCTTGTCGTGAAGCCTGTCTCAGGAGGCTCCTCTGTCGCCACGACCATCGCGCACGATCTCGCAACGCTCTATGACGGACTTCTCGATGCGGCCGAATACGGAGACATCCTTGTCGAAGAAATGCTCCTCGGCAGGGAAGCGACCTGCGCGGTCGTTGATCTTGGGCAAGGAAAGCATGCGGCGCTCTTTCCGATCGAGATCATCCCGCCAGAAGAGAACGACTTTTTCGACTACGATGCCAAATATAGCGGCAAGTCCCGCGAGGTCTGCCCCGGCGATTTTTCTCTCGCGGATATCGCGGAGATCCGAAAGGCCTCGATCACCGCCCATCGCGCGCTTGGCCTCCGGCATTATTCGCGTTCGGATTTTATTGTGACACCCGAAGGGCCGTACATTCTTGAGACCAATACGCTGCCCGGCCTCACCGAAGAATCGCTGCTTCCGAAGGCGCTCAAGGCCTCAAATGTCGATCTTCCGAGCTTTCTCGATCATGTCCTCGGCCTCACACTCGAAGAAGCGAGGTAGTGGAGGGTACGGCTACAACACCTTTTTTAAGTCGCCCAAGATCACGACTGGCGCAAAGCCCGCGATCTCGTCGGCAAGCATACCGGCTGGGATAGGGTTATAGAGGAATATGCGCTTTCCAAGCTTGAACGCATCGTACATCTCAAGAAATGTCGCCCCGCCGATATAATTTTCCATACCATCCCTCTCGAAGTTGAGAACGAGTACTGCGTCGTGTTCTGCGATAACCTTGGCACTGTGGGCAAACATTTCTGCTTTCCATTTCGCATGCTCCTCGCTGCCAAGCTCGCGATATCTTGCCTCGGTTGCCGGATCGTCGTAGCAGTTCGGAAGCGTGATCGCATGCCCCATCGCTTCAAGCGCGCTCTGGATTTCCGGAATGCGATCATAAAAGCGCTTGCTCGAGATCAGAAAGAGTTTCATGGGATATATCCTATCATTTCGGACCAGGGGCGCTAATACTTGCGGACACAGAGTGTACGCGATTATTGCAACAAACTCGAGAAGATTCGGTCACGGATACTCTTGTGGTCACGAGTCACTAAGGATTTCCTTCGTGCTACGCACTCGCAAATCCGTAAGTGCTCGCGATTATTGCAACAAACTCGAGGAGATTCGGTCACGAGTTACTAAGTCATTTGTTTCGCTCCGCTCACAAACGCCTAAGTACTCTCGACCCCGCCTCACTTCCCATTGCAGGGCCAATGGGTCCCTGTTGCGGCTTTCGAATCTCCTCGGGTCTTACGAAAGCAAACCACCCAACTCTTTCAGAGTTGGGTGGGCTTTCTGTGGACCCGAGGAGATTCGAAC
>DATIBL010000033.1:0-2603 GCA_035457505.1 Minisyncoccota bacterium
GGTGCATGCCGCTCGATGCGTCTACGAGCTGCGACACCGTCCCCGAAGGCTTCACGCAGGTGACCGATGTGGACTGATTGATGCCGAAGCGCTTGGCATACTGCTTGTTGACCGCCACCGCTTCATCGCGGAGCTCCTTCAGAATCTTGGGGTCATGCACGAGGGCCGGATTGTCCCACTGCCCCGTGAGCGATACGCCGAGCAAGCGCTCCTCCTCACAATTCTTGCGCCACTCCTTGGAGAGATACTTGAAATTCGTGAGCGTGGACTGATACGTGCCGAGGATCGCTGCAACGCGGATCTTGCGCAGAAGCTGAGCCTTCGTGTCCTCCGAGCGGACCACGACCTCCGTGAGATTGCAGAACTGTTTCGACTTGAGAATGATCTCACCGCAGGGATTGGTGCCGCAGGTGTCGAGGCCGTGCTTCTCGAATCCTTTGCGCCGTCGCTCCGGAATCTGCGTCATGAGCGATCCGCGGTTGAAGATACCGCGCTCGCCGGAACCCGACTTCATGAGCGAGATCCACTCGTCCATGAACTCCGCGGTCGACGGCTTCTGCACATACACCGCCGAGTTGTTCGCCATCATGCGCTGCGGCTCGGTGACGTAGAACTGCCCGTCCTTCGCATGCCGCATGTCGTAGTCATCGAGATCCGAGAGCGAGATCAGCGCGCTGCGCCGCACGCCGCCCGACACGACGACTTCGCCGATCTTGCAGATAATGTCGTGTACGTCGAGATTGGTGAGTCGCCGGCCCTGGCGCTTCAGGATCTTCTCGCGCGAGAAATCGATAAGATTGCGAAGCGGCTCCGGACCGGAGGACTTGCCGCCCATCGTCATCAAGCGCGCACCAGCCGGACGCAGCTGCGAGTAGTCGAACACGATGTCCGTCCCGTCGAACCACGCCTGAAGTCCCTGCACGAACGCATCGGCCCAGCCCTCCTTGGAATCACCGACCACATGCTTCTTCACCACCTTCCCGTTCTGCTTCTTAATGAGCGGAAGCTGCTGCACCGTATGGCTCTCCACGGAGAATCCCACCCCCGTGCCGCACATCGAGAGATACATGATCTCGCCGAAGTCCTCGATCTTCGACGGCGCGATGAACGAGCAATTGTATCCGCACACGTTCGTCTTGCGCGCTGCCGATCCGGCCGCCCACATGAGACGCATCGACGGCATCGTTTCCATCTTGAGGATCCCCTCGCGGACCTCGTCGTATTCCTTCTCGGTCAATTTCTTGTCGAGATTTTCGCGCATGAACGACATGTAGCGATCAACCGTCTCCACCCACGTCTCTCGGCGCTGCTCCGCATCGATCCAGCGGGAATACGAGCGATAGTACACGAACTCGGCGAGCGAGTTGCGGAAATACTGCTTGCTCTCGCGGGCGAGCTCCTTCACCTTCTCCGGCACGATACCCGTCTGCTCGCGGATCTTCTTGTGCTCCTCGCGATAGAGAATGTATGCCTTCGCAGTCTTGGCAAAATCCTGATAGATGAGCTCCGACTCGACCGCGTCCTGCACCTCCTCGACGGTCGGCACATAGCCGTCGTCCTTCTTGTGCTTGTGCGTCTCCGCTGCGATCGCCTGCACAACGCCGTCGGCAACGCGCAGCGCATCATCACCGCTCCCTTCGCCGGTCGCGATCATCGCCTTCGTGATGGCACTCTCAATATGGCTGCGATCGAACGGGGCGATGGTGCCATCGCGCTTGCGAACTTCTTTCGGCGCCTCAAAGGGCTTCTTGGCTGCGACCTTTCCTCTCGTGGGAGCTTTTGTCATAACGTGCGTTTTGTGGGTTAAACGCCTGATAAATATTATCCGCGGGGATCGCCCTTGGACACGGAAGACCTCGAGCGAGGTCGCGAGGTCTTCCGATTTGCCCGTATTGTATCGCCGCACGCACCTCCCACCAAATGGGGATAAGTTATCCGAAATAGCGCGCAACAGGGGGTACTTGCCTTGTGGATAGCGTTATCCACACTGGGGATAACTCCCCTTGCAGAACGCCCGCCGGAGGATCATGGCGCACCCAGAAAACCTCGATCGGCGGAACGCGCAGAGCGCGACCGCCATGCTATACTCCCTCGATGCGAACACCAGAACAGCGGGAGCGTTTGGCGATCTATGCGTCGATCTTTGTGACAGGCGCAGCAGTACTCGTCCTCGAGGTCGCAGCAACGCGCATCCTCTCTCCATACTACGGCAACACCATCTACACCGTCTCAAGCGTACTCGGCGTCGTCCTGGCGGCGCTCGCGATCGGATACCGTGTCGGCGGCACGATCGCGGACCGCGCACCTGAGGCTAAGCGGTTCTTCGCTACGATCCTCTTCGGCGGCATTGCCTGCGCACTGGTCTTTGGAGCGACAGCGATCGTGCTTCCGGTTGGCGGATACTTTTTCTCCCTCTCGACCGGACCGCTCATCTGGTCGCTCGTCCTCTTCGCGCTCCCGTCGTTTCTCCTTGCGCTCCTCTCTCCGCTTGCGATCGCGATCCTCGCAAAAGAGCGCGGCCACGACGGCATCGGCACGATCTCCGGGCACGCATTCTTCTGGTCTACCGCAGGATCGATCACCGGATCATTCGGCGCGGGATT
>DATIBL010000034.1:0-10831 GCA_035457505.1 Minisyncoccota bacterium
AGGGGTATATTCAACGAGGAACTTGCTCATTACCAGAGGAGATCATGAAAGAATTTCTTCACTGTCCATACTGTGGGACTCGCTATCGGGAGCGCGAGACAAACCCGTCCAGGTGCACTTCCTGTCACTCTGAGACCTGGAGAAATCCCATACCTGTTGCGGTGATACTTCAGCCAATATTTCTTCCCGATCAAAGAATCGGACTCATTGGAATTCGAAGGAGAAACACTGTTCAGAGCGGCATGATATCGCTACCGGGCGGCTTCGTGAACTTCGGTGAGACGTGCCAGGAAGCGGCAGCCCGTGAGGCCAGAGAAGAAGCGAACCTCAGTATTGACCCATCTCGGATCGGATTATTCGACACGGCCAATACAGATGACGGCATCATCCTTATCTTCAGCATCGCACCACCTCTTCACGAGAAAGACCTCATGGACTTTGTCCCGAATTTCGAGGCATCGGAGCGCCTGATTATAAATGTACAAACACCGCTCGCGTGGCCGATTCACCAGCGTGTTTGTCGACTTTTTTTCGAAGGCCGCACAGGAGCATTATTGCCTTTGCAAGGAGAACATCGATGAAAGCGCGGACAAGCCACCGGACACGCACAGAACAGGTTAGGGCAGGTATGGAGCGAGAGGAAGGTTGGATCGATAACGTGTTTATCCCCGGCGTACTCGATCAGACGCGCTGGCCCGCACAAATTGCATCTTGGTTAGATGACGAAACAATCGGTCACGAAGTGTTCATGTTCGGGAGAACACAATACTCGTCCAACGTCTCTTACGGAGGAGTCATCGATGATCGCTACCACGACACAGCGGCGTGGCTGATTGAATTGGCATATCAACGGCACTATCACGACGCTATTCCTGTCGATCCTATCCTCGGCTCGCGGCAGTCGATGATCCGCTTCTGGGGGATATTCACAGAACATCTCATCGCTGCCTTTCAGTCCCTCGCACAAATACTCTGTGGCCGTAAGGACCCATTGCGCGTCGCCTACGGGCTCGTCAAGCTTGCGAGATCCATCCCTGTCCCAGGAGAGACGCTTCTCGACACGCTCATGGATGACGCACTTCCCCCGATCTTGGAACCATACTTGCTCACAACGATCGCAAAACGGCAATCCGACAGATGTGCAGCTCTCTGGGAAACTCTGATGTATTCAGGCGAATTTCTACGGCTCTCGGAAAAAGCACACATGGAAATCAATCCCCCGTCCTATCACCTGGGAACACAGACGTCCGATCATCGCGACTGGGTGAGAAACATCGCACTCAACGGATCGATTGGGTATGCAAAATATCAATTCGAAAAGAGCAGCCGTGCCGCCGAGGTAGATGTGCTTGTTGAAGAAATCGGATTGATCGTCCACACGCACGTACGAAGCACAGATGAATTTCGAGGGTTCTGGATCTCGTTCAAAAACCATTTCGAATCAGGCTATGCGGGAGCTATCGAGAATGGATCGAGTGGATATCCGAAATTCGCTTCATATCCAGGAAGCTATCATTGCTTTTTGCGCACACGATTGCACGAGTATGCAAAAGAACATCAATGGGATCCAGCGTGGGGACTCATCATTGCTGATGATATCCCCTTCATGATTTTCTCCTTCTGATTCATTGTCGCCCGGGCTATTTATGATGCCAGCATGACACGGTCGAAACAATTCGACCGTTTTTTGTACCGAACCGAAATGGAGTTGACTTTTTTGCGATTTCGTATTAATATATATTTCAGCAGTTTTCCTTCTATTCCCTCTCGACGGAGTGCATTATGAACGCAAAAGAGACCTTCCGCGCATTTTTCCCTGACTGGTTCACTGGCATCGTAAAGGCAGTCATCGTCGTTGTTCTAGCGCAGGCCGGTTCTGTCCTCTCGACGTCTGCGGAATCGTCTTCGCTTTGGGAGGCGATCCTCACCCTTGGAACATACGGACTCGTGAGCTTTCTTCTGCTCCACGTACTGAAGCACGTCCGCCTCGCAGGTGACGGCGCTCCAAGCGAAAAGACAGAGATCCGGTCCGACTACGAACTCCTGATCATGCGATTCTTCGTGATCCCCGCGATCATCATCGCCGTGAGCGCAGTCATCGTCGTCTTCCTCTTCGGTGCGAGCCCCGGAAGCGCCATGCAGTTCGGGCTCGCCGGAATAGGGGTCGTCATGACCCTGATCGCAATCGCAATGTAATTCCAAGCCTCGCACATCGCGGGGCTTTTCTATGCACAATCGAATATCGCGAGAGATTCGCAATGCGGCGTCTCGGGATAGAAATCGTATCCCGTCAGCGCAGTGAGCTCGTATCCGGCGGCAAGGAGCAGTTTTGCATCGCGCGCTTGCGTTTCCGGATTGCACGACAGATAGACGATCCGGCGAGGGCGCTCGGACCCGATCGCTGCGACGAGCTTGGGATGCAGTCCGGCGCGCGGCGGATCAAGCACGAGCGTCTCGGCTCCGGTGATCGCATCGAGCGCTTTTTCCGCACTCGCAAGGATGGCTTCGTAGTTGGTGATCCCATTCGCTTTCGCATTCGCGCGTGCATTCTCGACCGCCGAAGGGATGATCTCGACGCCGACGATGCGCTCCACTGATCCCGCGAGCGCAAGGCCGATCACGCCAACGCCAGCATAGAGCTCGACCACACGCGATCCTCGGACCGCCGCGGCAATATCCCCGAGCGCGAGTTCAAACATTGGGATGTTGTTTTGAAAGAATGCGTCATGTGCATAGAAGACGCGAAGGCCGCGCACGACATCCGAGAGTTCAAGTTTTCCGTGGCTCCACAGTTCCCGAGTCGAGACCGATGCAGGAGACTTCCGCGTCGAATGGTATGCCCGCAATCCGACCAGACCGGAGATCCCGTCGATCGCGATCTCCGGGAGCTCCTCGGCCTTGGTATAGATGACAGCGATCGTCTGCCCATCGGCTTTTGACTCGCGTACAACAAGCGATTTGAGATCATCCGGAAGAACGCCTTTGTCTCGAAGCAGAGCGGCCACGGCGCGCGCAGCAGCGTTCGTCGCTTCTCCGGCGAGGACGCACCCGTCCGGCGCCAGGAGGCGATCGAACTTCCGTCCCCGTTCGTGGAATGCGAGCTCGAGCGGCGTTCCGCGGTCAGAGAACGAGAACTCCATCTTGGTGCGATAGCCGCTCATGGCATGCGCGGTGCGAAACTCAAGCGATACGCCGCCGCGCAGGTCCGCGAACAGCTCCTCGAGCATCTCCTTCTTGAGCTCGGCCTGCAGCGCATAGTCGATCGTCTGCCATGGCCCGCAGGAGAGATAATGCATCTCGAACGGCTGCCTCCGCTCCGGGCGTGTCGAGAGGAATTCGCGGATGATCCCGTCGTAGCCGCGCTTCCCCTTCCGCACCTCGACGATGGCCTCTTCGCCCGGAAAAAGCCCGAAGACCGCGAGCGTCTTCCCGTTGTAGATGCTTGTCGCGGCGCCTCGTGCGTCCATCCGATCCGCATGAAAGCGGGTGATGCGTTCCATGCGCTGGAGCATAACCCATTTCCCTCTCTCTCGATAGTGTTCGTGTGAACGTGATACGATACAGAAGCAAGCCCAAATTTGACCGCTTATGATCCATCCGCTTCTTCGCAAACTTTCCATGTTCCTCGGGACGATCATCAGTCTTGCGGTTTTTCTCGTCACCCTCGCATTCACCGATACTGGACAGACGACGGTCGAGGAGGCTGCGCTCGAGCGCACCGTCACGCACTACTCCAAGCAGGCAGAGGAGATGCCGGGAAATGCGGACGCAATCTCCCCGAGCGGCGAACGCACACCCGAGGCCGTCCTCCGCGTGATCGACGGCGACACCATCGAGCTCGCGAGCGGCGAACGGGTTCGCTATATTGGGATCGACACACCAGAATCCGTGGACCCGCGGCGCCAGGTGGAGTGCCTTGGCAAGGAGGCCGCCGAGCGCAATCGCGAACTGGTCGGCAATCGCGTCGTACTGCTCGAGTCGGACATTGAAGAGCGAGACAAGTACGGCCGACTGCTGCGCTATGTCTATCTTGAGGATGGCACGATGGTGAACGAAACGCTCGTGCGCGAAGGATATGCTGACCCGGCAACCTTCCCTCCGAACATCCGCCACGTCGATCGCTTCCTCGCCGCTGCCACCCTCGCCCGCGAAGAAAAGCGCGGACTCTGGGGAGCGATCTGCACAGACGCAAGCGACACGGTCACGGCGTCCGAGCCAACCACGGCACCGGATGGCTGTGTGATCAAAGGAAACATCTCTTCAAGCGGCGAGCGGATCTTCCACGCGCCGGAATGTCCGTACTATTCCCGGACAAGGATCGACTCGGCGCGGGGGGAACGATACTTCTGCACCGAGACTGACGCAGAGGCCGACGGATTCCGCAGAGCTGGAAACTGCCCCGACGCTGCACTCACTCCACCCACGCTATGATCAAAGAACTTTTTGTCGTGCGCCATGGCGAGACCGAACTCAACCGCGAAGGGCGGCTCCAGGGTAGTGGCCAGCCGGATCTCCCGATCAACACGACCGGGATCGCGGAAGTACTCCTCATCAAGCAGCGCTTACTGACGCACCTGGATCGCGCGTATGTTTCTCCGTCGCTCCGAACGCGCCAAACTGCCGATATTCTCCTCCGCGACCGCAATATTCCCTGCTCAATCGAACCGGATCTCTGTGAGCGAAATTTCGGCTCGCTGTCGGGCATGCTCCGCAGCGAGGTGAATCCGGAGATCCTTGCTCACGATTTTGACCGCGGGTATGATTATCGGCGCTTTGGCGGAGACTCGCACGAAGAGGTCACCGAACGGATCGTCGGATTTCTGAAGCGGCTTGCGGAGACGCCAAAGGACCGCTGCATTCTCCTTGTCACGCATCGCGGCGTGATCCGCATCCTTCGAGAGATCGCCGGCGCAGAACCCGACGAGATCGCACCAGCATCATTCCACCGCTTCACCCTTTTTGAGGATGGGCACATTGTCCTGCGTTAGCGGACCAAGCAACATTGCCAAGCCATTTCAAAAAATCTATTCGTTCACATCCTTCCATGTCTCCCACATCATCGACCGATGAACTGACCGCCATGATCACCGCAGCTCGCGCAGCCGGGATCATTCTCCGGGAGTATTTTGAGACGCCGCTCGGCGAAGAGCAGAAGATGGATAGAAGTTTTGTGACCCGGGCCGACAAAGAGTCTGAGGCCGCGATCATCGCGACGCTTGCACGCGCGTTTCCCGACTATGGCGTCCTTGGCGAAGAGAGCGGCGAGCACATCGGGAGCGGCGATGATCGCTTTGTGATCGATCCGTTGGATGGCACGGCAAACTTCATGAATGCGATCCCGATCTTTGCTGTATCGATCGCGCATATGAAGGGTGCGCGCGTGATGAACGCCGTGGTCTCGAATCCGATCACAGACACGATCTTTTCGGCGTCGCGCGGACGCGGGGCATTTGTGAACGATGCTCCGATGCGCGTTTCCGACGACACCAAAAAGAACGTCGTGGTGACGTTCGGAAAATCCTCAAAGCGCGAAGATGGCGAGCGCGTGAACACGCTTTTTGTCGCAACGCAAAAAGACGGCTTCCGCGTCCGATATCTTGGATCAGCGGCTCTCGAACTCGCCTATCTCGCGCGGGGCGGGACCGACGGATATTTCAATGTCGGAACGCATCTCTGGGACTACGCAGCGGGAACGCTTCTCGTCGAGGAGGCAGGCGGATCGATCACCGACTTTTCTGGAAAACCGTGGGGCGCGGAGGAGCGATATTTTGTCGCGTCGAATGGGAAGATTCACGATACGCTTGTGAAAAATTTATCGATCGTCTAACCCAAAGTGAAACGCGCGCCGTGTGGCGCGCGTTTTCGGAGTTCCCGACCGCGATCGGTCAGGGATACTCCGGCTGGAAGGGCACCGCGCCGACCGCCGCATGCATGGTAGCAAAGACGGTCGTCGCGAGTTCAAAGAACGCAATGAGGGCTCCGGTGATAGCAGCGAACACCTCCGGGACGAGGAATTTCAAGACCACGATTCCGAGTCCGAGTCCGAGCGCTTTCAAGATCCCCATACGCCTCACTGATTGAGAGAGACGCAGGGACTTCGCTCGACGACACGAAGTCGGACCGTAAATCGGTCGATTCCCTCCCCTCCGGGCGGACACGTATGCTCGCGCGACGGGGAGGCAAAATTCCCGGATCTGAAAATGATCCGTTCTCGGAAATTACGGGCCGGAAAGGCGTACCGCTTCTATAAAAATTGTTCCACTTACGATGAGATTCGTCAAGAGCCCCCGAGCTGCTTCAATTTTGTCGCGATCAGATTTTCCCGCGCACGCATCGATGCGAGCGTTTTTTCCGAATCGGTCACAGAGCCGTGCACATGCGAGAGCGCTTCTTCGGTCTTCCAGCGTTCGAGCTCGATCGCATGGCGCTCTTTCTCGAGTCGGTACCGCGCCTCGGCGATGAGCTTTTCCTGCGCGACGGCGCGACGTCCGCCATCGCCCGGATCGGCCGCCTTGGCCTGCTGCTCGATCGTCGCTTCCTTTGCGAGGAGGTCCTTGAGGAGTACGCCGATCCTTGAGCGCTCGTTCGCAAGCTCTGACAGCCGCGATTCGACACTCCCCCGTTCTGCGGAAACTTTAGCGAGCTCTTCGGAGAGTTTCTTTCGTTCGACTTCGGTCTCGAGTGCATGGATCCGATCATAGACGCCGCGTTCGAGTTTCCCTTCTTCGGCGTAGGCGGCCTCTTCGGCGGTGATCTTTGCCAGCACGGCCTCGAGCCGCTCCTGGATCGCCCAGCGCGCTTCGTCTTTGGCATGCTTCTCTTCGACGCGGGCATATCGGACCTCCTCGGCCTTGCGAAGCGTTTCTCCGCCAACCTGAAGTGCTGCACGCTCTGCCGCTTCGGATTCTTCGAGCGCCTTCGCGGCCGCGCGTACACTCTCCATGACTGGAGCAAGTTCGCGCTCGATCGCAGAACGCTCCACAAAAAGCTTGGCCATGCGAGACTCGATCTCGCGGCGCTTGAGTTCGATCGCTTCTACTTCCTTCCCGAGTCGCGCGATCTCTCCGCCAACAGTGGCCTCGCGAGGAACACTCTCGGGAATCGGCTGCGGAACCGGAGCGACCGGCGCAGGAGGAGGAGGAACGAGCGACGGAGCCTGCAGACGCGGAGCTTGGGGTACTGCAGCCTGCGAAACGGGCCCGACGTTCGGTGTTGACGCAGCAACTGGAGGTACAACACGCACCGGGGCCGCAAGAGGTCTCGGTGGGGCAACCGGAGCCACGGAGGCAGGTGTTGCCACCGGAGCAGGCTTCGGCGGAAGCACAGGAGCGGGCGGTGCTGCTTGCACGACTGACTTCGGCGCGATGGTGACCCCCGGCTTGATTGGAACAGCGCGACGGGGCGGAGCGGGAGGCGGCGGAAGTTTTGCACCGGGCGCCTGAGGCAGCGGAGCAGCGGGCGCAGTCGAACTCATTTTCGGGAACGAGAACGTGTCGACCTTCATAGTCGCGTTTGTCGGTGTCGGAGTATTGAATGTTGGCAGCCCTTCGAGCACGCGAACACCTGGCCGACTCGGAACGCTCGGCGCTCCCGGCATCGGCGGACGAACACTTGGCTTCGGTGCGATCGGCGGCGGGATCGCTTGCGACGGCGTGAGAATCTGCGCACGCGGAACGGGAGCAGATTGTGCCGGAGCGACAGGAGCTGCTGCCACAGGCCTCGGCGTGGGTGACGACGGTACAGATGAAGGCGGTGTCGGGGACGCGGGGCGAACTACCGCGGGTTCGCGCATCGGCCCTTGCACCGAGATGTGCGAAACCTTTGCGACCGGCTGTGTCGGAGCCTCAGACGAAGGTCCGGTCTTCCGCGCAACGGGAGGCACCGCCGGAGCAAACTTTGGAGCAGGTGCCGCAGCACGAACGGGCGTCGCGATCGGAACTTGTCGCGGCGGCGTGACCGGAGCGGGAGCAGAAACAGCCACCGGAGCAGGCTTCGGCGGAAGCACAGGAGCGGGCGGTGCGGCTGGCTTTTGTGCTACAACCACAGGAGGACTCGCCACAGGTGCCTCGACCGGAGGCACTGCGATGCGGCCAGGGGTTTTGAATTCTTCTTCGTGATGCTTCGCGCGCGGAACAACCGGCATCGGAGTCGGAAGTGGTTTCCCAGTTTTTTTGATCTCCTCAAATTCCTGCTTGAGAATGTTGTCGAGAAAACCGGCATCGTCAACCATGACTTTCGGCCGCGGCGTCGGAGGTGCGGGACGCGGGGCTTCAAGGAAGTCAGCTTCGACTGTGATCTTTCTGATCTCCGCCTCGATCGGCTCAACCGGCTTCGGGATAGGAATCGCTTTCGGCTTCCAGGTCGAAACTTTTGGCTCGGGCGGCGGGGCAACGGGCCGAGCGATCTCGACGACCGCTTCGACGCTCGCGCCCGAGCCGCCGTTCTTTGCTGCTTCAAGCGCTTCCGCTGCGCGGCGCGTATCGTATTCGAGCGTTCGGACGCCGAAGATCTTCGAGGTACTCCCGAGAACTGCCGGAGCGAGCGATGTGCCCTCCCCCGGTTTTTTCTTCTGTTCCACGGCGCTCGAATTCCCTGATCCCATACGTGCAGGACAACAAATGAATGATGAATCCTTTCCCGCTCATTATATGGCGCATTGCCGAGCAAGACAACGCAGCAAGAAACGCACGATGCTGTGCACAACCTCGGCGCTCTGGTGTGAAATCTGATATGATGAACGTGATATGCATGTTCCACATTTCTCTCTGTTCGCTCAGTCAAAAGAAGCGGCACATATGAGCGTTCAGCGTTCGGTGCTCTCACTCGTCGCGGGGATCGTTGTCCCCCTCATGCTGATTGGCGGCTTCAGCATCCTCTATGGCCGCGCAACGCTGCAGGAAGTCGGAGAGCGGAATGCAACCGCGATCGCGGTTTTGAAAAGCCACATGATCTCTGGGTGGATCTCCGACAACCACAAGGCGATGGACTCGGTCGTATCGGATCAGGAATTCCGTCGAGCGGTCCGGAGCCTTGCCGCGCTCGATCTCCGCGAGGGAAAGAACGCCGCGGCTGCACGCCAGGAAATGGCTACTATCCTAAATTCCCATCTGCGTACGGATCAATCGCGCTTCGAGACACTCACGCTCCTTGACCCGTCCGACGCCTCGCTCATCGCAGGGACGCCGATCGCGGAAGCTGTCCAGCATCTTGATCTTCGCGTTGTTTCACTCTCAACCATCAAGCATCCGCGCACACTAACGATTCAATCAAAGGTCGCAGGCGAGCTTCCAAGTATCGCGTTTGTTCATCCGATCGACCCCGAGCAAACGGGAGTGCCGATCGCCATCTTGATCGCCAAGGCAAATACCGCAAGCATCGCTGGGATCATCGATGAACGAGCGGGACTTGGCGAAACCGGGAAGAACTACCTTGTCGACGCAAGCGGGAATACGGTTGTCCGCGCGAGTGACCTCGGCGCAGCCGGAACCAGGGCCGAGGTCACTGCCACCGACCCGCGCATGTTCCGCGTCTTGATCGAAGGATCCATGCGCGGCACGGATGGCGTCGTGACGGATCCCGAAACCGGAGAGCTTATCGCATACGCCTTCGTGCCGGAATCCGGGTGGCTCGTTCTTGCGCAGATCTCCGGCTCGAATACAACTGGAGCGGTTAATTGGACGCTTCTACTCGGGCTCTTTGTGCTCGTGATCGCCGTATCCATTTTCCTTGCGTTCCGCAATGTGAACAATCTCGTCACACCGCTCCGGCACGCGATCGATCAGATCGCCTCGGCAGGCACTTCCCTCTCCGCCACATCGCAGCAGGTTGCCGCAGCCGCGCAGAACAATGCCGCGATCGCACAGCAGGTTGCGGATGGTGCAACCAACCAATCCGCACAGGCCGAAGTGATCTCGCAGTCGATCGCTGAGCTCTCCACTAAAACACAGGAGATGCTCGCCGGATCGCAGGAGGCTGCACGCGTCGCGACTCAAGTTTCCCAGATCACCCAGCTTGCCGGAGAGAAGGGCGAACAATCACAACAATCGCTCGATCAGATCCGCAAGATGTCCTCCGATACGGCGGTCATCGCACGAACGATGGGCAATCGCTCGCGCGAGATCCGCACCATCGTCGAGACGATCACCCGAATCGCCGAGCAAACGAATCTGCTTTCGCTCAATGCCGCGATCGAAGCGGCGCGTGCAGGAGAAGCAGGACGCGGATTTGCGGTCGTCGCCGACGAAGTCCGCAAGCTCGCAGAACAATCGGCCAATGCAGCAGAGGAGATCAAGCATCAGGTGGAGAAAATGCTCGTCCAGATCGGCGATACAGTTCTTGCTGCAGAGAAAGGCCTTGAGCACGCTGATGAGAACGCAAAGATCGTCAATGAAGCGCTCGTCGAACTCAAGAATATCTCTGCAGCGACACAGCAGCTCTCCGCACGCATCGACGAGATCTCGCACAACACCGATTCGCAAACCGCCCTGGTTCAAAAAGTTGCCCAGAATATGGACACGATCGCCTCCGTGGCAGAGCAGAACGCGATCGGCGCTGAGCAGCTTTCGGCATCGACACAGCAGCAGAGCGCTGCGAACCAGCAGGTCGCTGCTGCTGCACAGCAGCTTCAGGCACTTTCGATGGAACTTCAGCGGCTAACTGGAAGCACGACCACCGCCCTCGAATACCATCGCCGCGATCACGCGCTCGGCGGAACCCGCAAACCGATCCCTGCATACATCATCGAGAAAGACGGATCGACCGACGAGGAGCGAAAGAATTCCGACCATGCAGCCTAGCGAGGCGGCGCAAAAGACCGCACTGTTCGCGATAC